>NZ_LZTC01000106.1:0-3709 GCF_001665905.1 Gordonia sp. 852002-50395_SCH5434458 | reverse complement strand
CCCACCTCACCTAGACCGCAACAGCAAGCACACAAAAATCAGGAGTCACGTTCTTACACAAACATCTTGACAAGCTCAACTCAATGAGAAACGCAGCGACATGTTCCTGGTTGATCCAGGTAAGGCCACTATTGGCCCGTTTCATCGATTTCAGGGCAGCTGCAAAGGGTTTCAGCTGCTCATTGACGCCACCAGTCTGCGGATTGGTCAGCAGCCGGTCCACGGTCGCCCCCAGTACGCATCGCCAGCAGCGCCCTTGGGAGTAGAGTTCTTCCTCGGCGCCACAATCAACGCAATCCACGTTCAGCCGAATACCGCTACACGAGCGACAGGCCGGTCGGCCGGCGACGACCCCTGGTAGGACGCCGTCGTGGCCACAGCCACACGTCCCACGTATTCGCTGCGCCGCTTTGTAGCAGTAGCCGCACACCGGCCTACTCATCCGGAGGTACATCGGGCTGACCGCCGGATCTTGGGGCCACAACGCTGCGGCCGCGCGGTGCTCACCACACCTCATGCACGGCTCCGGGTATTTGACTGGACCTTCAGGCTTACGTGGTCTTGCCATCGGCATCATCCTCGCTTCGGACGACCCGAATACGGCGTGCAACGGAGCGCTTCTCGCCGATGCCGAGATCGGCCGGGCCTGCTGGTGCGTCCGCAGTGGCTGCAGCACGCATCTCCACGTAGGGCTCGAACAGATCGTTGGGCGTGCATTCAAGGATGTCGCACAACGCGGCGAACGTGCGGGCAGGGATCCGCTCAGGAGTGCCAGTCACCAGTCGGTGGACCTGAGCATTCGACAGGTTGATACCGCGGGACTTCAGCAACGGGATGAGTTCCGTTGTCTTCCAAAGGTTATGATCAGCCATCCGTTGGCGCAGATTCCAGTGGTAGCCGACCCGGCGTTGCTCGCTCACGTGTCCTTCCCTGTATCTCTTTCGTCACGGGTGACGATTCGCTGCTGGATCATCCGTTGGATGGTCTTCTGTTTGAAGTCTGCCGACACCGAAGTGTAGAGCGCAGTGGTGGAAGAGTAGGCGTGGCCGACTTGCTGCTGGATGAACATCGGATCGTATCCGGCCTCGAGGAGATGGGTGACATAGGAGTGGCGCAGGCAATGCATCTTCAACTCTGTCGGAAGCCCAGCCAGTTCGCGGACCGTGGTGAACGTGCGATTGAAGTTGCGGATGCCCGTGGCACCAGCGCGTTCCGACGGCCACAACGAAGCCGAGCGGTCCGCTGTGGCGAACTGCGCGCGCCCTTGCGGCGAGAGCCAATGATCGAGAAGGCCGACCACCCAGTCGAACTCGGGCACGGTGAGAACAGTGCGTCGGCGAGGCCCTGACCCCGACATACCTTTGGCGTAGCGGACCTGGACAGCGCCATAGCAGCCGTACTTGCCGACGTGCGGGTTCGGGCCGAAGTCGTGGTAGTCAAGCATGGCGAGCTCTCGACGTCGAAGACCGTACGCGTAGCACACCTTGAACGCAATGGAGTCTCGCATCAGCGGGAGCCAGCGCTTCGAGCCTTTGGCGAACTGAGGTTCACCCCGGATGGTGGACACCGAGATAGCGGGACCGAGGGTTCCGCTGGAAGGATGTCCCCATGTCCCGCAAACGTAGGTCGTTCACGACCGAGTACAAGGTCGAGGCCGCCCGTAGGGTGATCGATTCCGGCCGGACCATCGCCGAGGTCGCCCGCGAATTGGGCATCAACGAAGGACTGCTCGGCCGCTGGGTCGCCGACGAACGCCGCCGCATCGAAGCCGCCGCAGCATCGGGTGATCAACCGCTCACCGCCGCTGAACGCACCGAGCTGGCCCGGTTGCGCCGGCAGGTCTCCGAGCAGGAGAAAGACATCGCGTTCTTGAAAAAAGCGTCCGCGTACTTCGCAGCCAATCAACAAAAGTAGAGCTCTACTCGTTGATGGCCGCGGAGTACGCGAACTCCGCAGTCCGCCGGATGGCACGGCTGCTCGAAGTGTCGACATCCGGCTTCTACAAACACCAAGGACGCAGTGTGACAACCAGATTGGCAGTAAGGCAGCAACGTCGGGCCGATCTGGAGGTGAAGATCCTCGCGATCCACCAGGAGTCGAAAGGCGTCTACGGGGCACCCCGCATCACCGCCGAACTCCACGACCGAGGCGAGGTGATCACCGAGAAAACCGTCGCCAAGATCATGCGCTCACTCGGCATCGTCGGGATCAGCCCCCGCACGTTCAAGATCCGCACCACCGTGGTCGACCCGTTCGCCTCGTTCCCCGACGACCTGGTCCAGCGCCGGTTCGATCAGGGCCACCTCGATGCGGTGTGGACCTCGGATATCACGTACCTGACCTGCGGCGAGGGCGATATGTACCTGTGCGCCATCAAGGACGAGCACTCGAAGAAAGTCCTCGGGTGGGCGGTCGCCGATCACATGCGCACCGAGTTGGTCCTCGAGGCACTGGACATGGCAGTTGCCGAACGTGGTGGCGATGTCGCGGGCGCAATCATGCACTCGGACAGGGGAAGCCAGTACACCGCTGCGGTCATGAAGGAAGCGTGCGAGCGGTATGGGTTGCAGCGCTCGATGGGCGAGACCGGCATCTGCTGGGACAACGCCGGAGCCGAAAGCTTGTGGTCGACGTTCAAGCACGAGTACTACTACCGCCACACGTTCGCGTACAGGACGGAATTGGCTGCTGCAGTCGACAACTGGATGAACTTCTACAACACTCGACGACGGCACTCCGCAATCGGAATGCTCAGCCCCCATAGTTACGAACAGTCACTGAACGCGCCCACCATGGCCGCGTGACCACTGTCCACTTTTCGGGGTGAACCTCAAACTCCCGATCGACGAGGTCGTCGCAGGCATCGAAGAATGTTTGCAACTCGGCCTGTGTGAAGCTACGCCGGTCGGCCGGCATGGCGTCATCGGTCTTGTGGCGCGGCGTGTTCCACTCGAACACAACTTGGGCGGGAACGTCCTGAAATGCTTTGTTGCAGAACGTAGCCCACCCGTACCTTTCGTCAGTGACGTAATAGCAGAAGGCCCTGATCGTGCCGGCGTTCGCGCGCAGGGTCGACACCGAAACAGCTTTGGGGCCGGTGCGCCGGTCTGCCAGGAACTCATCGACGTGGATGGGCTGCCACGTCCACGGGTACTCGTTGGAGTGTTCCTGGAAGCGAGATACCACGCTGCACGATGACCGGATGAATGGCACACCGAGTCCACGGGCCAGCATCTGGGCTCGCCAGCCATCCAGCATCGCCTCGAACACGCGGTCCTCAGGCCGCAGTAGACCGACGACACCGTTCGACAGAAAGTCTGGTAGCCGACCCGGAACACTCTGCATGAACGCAAGTGTAGCGCGAGAATCTCTCATCTGTTTGCATAAACAGATGCTGATCTGCGCACTCGATCAGAACGGCAGCCGTCGATGCGATGCCGCCATGCGATCCGGCCTGCGATCTCATTCAAGATCCGGTGGGACGAGTCCTCTCATCTGTTTGAACTCGTCCTCGTTAAGTGCCGATAAGAAACATTATGTAAAGTAAACCGCTGCATATTGCAGCAGATGAATCACAGCTAGACCACCGCCCGCCCTGTCGGATGAGTGAAACGGCGATACGTTGTGGTTGGAAAGTCTATCGAGAGGATCGAGCCATGACGGCCGCACCTCCTGGAAGACCCAAGCTTCCGAACCGTCTGTCTCAAGG
>NZ_LZTC01000105.1:0-120182 GCF_001665905.1 Gordonia sp. 852002-50395_SCH5434458 | reverse complement strand
CCGGTCCGGAATCCGGTCCTCAGACCACACCATCCGGACCACTCAACGACCGACCGCCACCTCACGAAACTTCGAGGTTAGATAGCCTCGTAGTGGAGTGACTTTCGGGTGCGCGCTTCGCGTACCCGTTCAATCGGCCGTCGGCGAACAGTCGGCGCGACACCCTCACACAGGCGCGTGCCCGGCGGCACACATCGGTGACATGCGATTTCACGGACAAGGGGAAGACATGACCATGGTGCAGAACGAGGCACCTCAGGTGGACACCAAGAACGGCATCGACTACAAGGTCGCCGACCTGTCGCTTGCCGAGTTCGGCCGCAAGGAGATCGGGCTCGCCGAGCACGAGATGCCAGGCCTGATGTCGCTGCGTCGCGAATATGCCGACGTCGCGCCGCTGAAGGGTGCGCGTATCTCCGGTTCGCTGCACATGACTGTGCAGACCGCGGTACTGATCGAGACCCTCGTCGCACTCGGCGCGCAGGTGCGGTGGGCGTCGTGCAACATCTTCTCCACCCAGGACCATGCCGCGGCCGCGATCGTCGTCGGCCCGCACGGCACCGTCGACGAGCCGAAGGGTGTTCCGGTCTTCGCGTGGAAGGGCGAGACTCTCGAGGAGTACTGGTGGGCGGCCGAGCAGATGCTCACCTGGCCGAATCCCGACGAGCCCGCGAACATGATTCTCGACGACGGCGGCGACGCCACCATGCTGGTGCTGCGCGGTGCGCAGTTCGAGCAGGCGGGTGTCGTCCCTCCCGCGGACGACGACGATTCTGCCGAGTACAAGGTGTTCCTCGAGCTGCTGCGCACCACGTTCGCCGAGGACAAGACCAAGTGGACGAAGATTGCCGAGTCGGTCAAGGGCGTCACCGAGGAGACAACCACGGGCGTGCTGCGGCTCTACCAGTTCGCTGCTGCCGGTGAACTCTCGTTCCCCGCGATCAACGTCAACGACTCGGTCACCAAGAGCAAGTTCGACAACAAGTACGGCACGCGACACTCGCTGATCGACGGCATCAACCGCGGCACCGACGTGCTCATCGGCGGCAAGAAGGTGCTGATCTGCGGCTACGGAGACGTCGGCAAGGGTTGCGCAGAGTCGCTCGCAGGCCAGGGCGCTCGCGTGCAGGTCACCGAGATCGATCCGATCAACGCGCTGCAGGCGCTCATGGACGGATTCGACGTCGTCACCGTCGAGCAGGCGATCGGCGACGCCGACATCGTCGTCACCTCGACGGGCAACAAGGACATCATCCTGCTCGAGCACATGAAGCAGATGAAGAACCAGGCCATCCTCGGCAACATCGGCCACTTCGACAACGAGATCGACATGGCAGGCCTGGAGAACTCTGGCGCAACCCGCATCAACATCAAGCCGCAGGTCGACCAGTGGGTCTTCGGCGACGGCAAGTCCATCCTCGTCCTCAGCGAGGGGCGACTGCTCAACCTCGGCAACGCGACGGGTCACCCGTCGTTCGTCATGAGCAACAGCTTCTCCAACCAGGTCATCGCGCAGATCGAGCTGTGGACCAAGAACAACGAGTACGACAACGAGGTCTACCGGCTTCCCAAGCACCTTGACGAGAAGGTCGCGAAGATCCACGTCGAAGCGCTCGGTGGCACTCTGACCAAGCTCACCAAGGAGCAGGCGGAGTACATCAACGTCGACGTCGAGGGGCCGTACAAGCCCGAGCACTACCGCTACTGATCTACCCGCTGCTGATCCTCGCGCTGCCGATGGATCAGAGCGGAGGCAGACGATAACGAGCCGGGGGCGTCGACGACAACTGTCGTGGACGCCCCCGGCTCGTTCGGTCGGCGATCGCTCTCGCGCTCTACGTGCTGTAGGAGGGCTGAGCGTTGGGGCAGAAGTACCAGGTGCCCTGCTCGTTGCTGAAGGTCGCCTTGTCGGTCTTGGTCTGGGTGGCCCGACCTCCGTCGGTCACGTGGGTGTCGACGAGCGACTGCGCGACGTCGCCGGTGACCTGTACTTCAGACATGCCGTCGAGAATCACCATGCCCCGACCCTGCGGTGCTCGAATCCTGTCGCGTAGTCCGGTGCAGGTTGCGGACTTGATCTGATCGACGTTCCCGGTGTTGTATGCGTCGATGTAGCGCTGCATCGCCGCACGAACCTCTACGGCCTGGGTGCCATCTGCGGGGGCGTCGGCAGAGTCACCGTCCTGACTGCCCTGAGTACCCTCACCACCCTGATTGGAGTCAGCCTGGCTGGGCGACGCGGCCGCAACCGTCGGTGTCGAACTGTCGCCGCCCGAGGCGAGAGCCACAACGAGCACCACACCGAGTGCCAGGATCACGACGACGCCCGCTGCGATTCCTGCGATCAGGCCACGATGCGGCGTCGGCTTGGTGGTTTGCATATGCGCGAACGGTGAATCCCAGCCGGGCGGTGGAACGACCTGCTGCGGCAGCGGCCCCTGTGGTCCCCCCGGATGCGGCTGGGCTCCCGGATATTGCGGGGTTCCCGGGTACTGCGGGGTTCCCGGGTACTGCGGGACTCCTGCGGGCTGCGAAGATCCGGAGTACTGCGGGGCTCCCGGGTACTGGGGAGCCCCTGAGTAGGGCTGGACGCCCGGGTACGGTTGTAGGCCCGACGCCGGAGCGGCTCCCGGTGGCGTCGTCTGAGGGAACGGCGCAGGCGCGGAGGGCGGTGCCGCCCACGGATTGCCGTCGACGTAGCCGGGTGAAGGCTGATCCGGTGATTGCTGGCCCGATGAATGCTGCGTGGTCGGGTACTGCCCCTGCGGCGGTGTGCCGCGTCCCGGTGTGGGCGGGTAGGTCATGAAACTCCTTGGCAGATGGTGTCATCGTCGACGTTATCGAAGAGGCGAGCGGCTGCCCCAGTTCCGTCATTCACAGCGCCGTCGTTCATAGCGCCGGTCATTCATAGCGCCGTCGTTCACGCGCGCAGGAATTCGTGAGCGAGGAATCGCTGGTGCAGTCATTCGTGCATCAGACGCGCAACAAGGCCCGCGGGTTCCACCGATTCGGGAGAATCTGTGCCGACTTCGATCCACGGCGACGCCCAGCTCTCCGCGGCGAGTTGTCGGTAGACGGAGTCGACGCGCATCTGCAGGTCGTCGTCGCGTTCGTATGCGTCGCGTGGCCGTGACGGATCGGTGGCCGCGCGAGAGCGTGCGCGCTCCATCGCGACGGTTGCGGGCACTCCGAGCAGTAGGTGCTGGTCGGGGACGGGAACGTCAAATCTGCCGAACTCGAGGTCGGCGACCCAGCGCACGATGTCTCCGGATGCGTCCTGCCGTAGCCGTCCCGCGCTGTAGGCCGCGTTCGACGCGACGTATCTGTCGAGGATCACGACGTCGGACTCGGTGAGTGCCGCGCGGATCTGTGCTGCGGCGTCGGCGCGGTCGAGTGCGAAGAGCAGCGCCATCGCGTTGACGCTCTCGCGTAGATCGCCATGCTCGCCGTGCAATGCTTCCGACGCGACATCGGCGAAAACCGACGAGCCGTATCGCGGGAACGTGAAGGTCGACACTGCCGCGCCGCGTCGAGTCAACTCGTCAACCACGCCGGTGACCAGCGTGTTCTTTCCGGCGCCGTCCAACCCCTCCACTGCGATGAGCACTCCCACGATCGAATGGTAGGCGCCGAGGCGATGAGAAGGCGCCAGCCCGCCTCGGCGCGTCAATCACGACGGTTCGATCACGGAAGTGTCACCATTGGAGTCATGAAGCCTCGCATCCTCGTTGTGGACGACGACGCCGCGCTCGCCGAAATGCTGACGATTGTGTTGCGTGGTGAAGGTTTCGAACCCTTCGTCGTCTCCGACGGAACACAGGCGTTGACCGCGGTTCGAGAGGTTCGTCCTGACCTCGTGCTCCTCGACCTCATGCTCCCCGGGATGAACGGGATCGACGTGTGTCGGGTGTTGCGGGCCGATTCCGGTGTACCCATCGTGATGCTGACAGCGAAGTCCGACACCGTCGACGTCGTGCTCGGGCTCGAGTCGGGTGCCGACGATTACATGGTCAAGCCGTTCAAGCCGAAGGAACTAGTGGCGCGGGTGCGTGCGCGGCTGCGTCGCAACGACGAAGAGCCCGCCGAGTTGCTGTCGATCGGGCCGGTCGAGATCGATGTGCCCGCACACAAGGTCACCCGTGACGGCGTGCCCATCTCGCTGACACCGCTCGAGTTCGATCTCCTCGTGGCACTCGCCCGCAAACCGCGGCAGGTCTTCACGCGCGACGTGCTTCTCGAGCAGGTGTGGGGATACCGTCATCCGGCGGACACTAGACTCGTCAACGTGCATGTCCAGCGTCTTCGCGCCAAGGTCGAGACCGACCCGGAGAATCCCGAGGTCGTCCTGACGGTGAGGGGGGTCGGCTACAAGGCCGGCCCGCCGTGATCGGTCGTTCTCGACGTCGCGTCAACAGCACTCTCGGTCGGTTCACCCGCGCGGCAGGCGGCGTCGGCCGGACATTCGGCCGCATGTGGCGGCGTTCGCTCCAGTTGCGTGTCGTCGTGTCGACGCTCGCGTTGTCCTTCGTCGTGCTCCTCATCCTCGGGTTCGTGCTGATGAGTCAGATCACCGACCGGCTTCTCGAGGTCAAGTTGGGTGCCGCGACCGAAGAGGTCGAGCGTGCGCGCGTCGCCGTCGAACGTGATCTTGCGAGCGGCGACGGCAACACATCCGTGCAGAACCGGCTCCGGCAGACGAGGTCGTTGCTGACCGACCGCGACGTCGACACCAGCCAGACATCAGGATCTGTCGGCACCTTCGACAGCGTGCTCATCGTGCCGCGATCAGGCAGCGATGGTTCACAGTTCGGCGTCGGCCCGATCTCGGAGATACCGCGCAACCTGCGTGACATGGTGCAGGGCGGACAGGTCGCCTACCAGTACACGCGCGTGGCCGACGGTTCCGGCGGATCGATTCCCGCGCTGGTCATCGGCACACCGACCAACTCGTCGGTTCCCGGACTCGAGCTCTATCTGGTGTTCCCGCTGACCACCGAACAGAACACGGTCGACCTCGTGCGGGGCACTCTGCTCGCCGGAGGCGTTGTGCTGCTCGGCTTGCTCGCGGCCATCGCATGGTTGGTATCCCGGCAGGCCGTCATGCCTGTGCGGTCGGCGTCGAGAATTGCCGTGCGCTTCGCCGATGGGCGCCTCAAGGAACGAATGCCGGTGCGCGGCGAGGACGACATGGCCCGCTTGGCGATGTCGTTCAACGACATGGCCGAGAGCCTGTCCAAGCAGATCACCCACCTTGAGGAGTTCGGCGGTCTGCAGCGACAGTTCACCTCCGACGTCAGCCACGAACTCCGTACCCCGCTCACGACGGTCCGCATGGCCAGCGATGTCCTCTACGAGGGCCGCGACGACCTCGACCCCGTGCGCAAGCGATCCGTCGAGCTGCTCGACAAAGAACTCGATCGCTTCGAGACGCTGCTCAACGAGCTCCTCGAGATCTCCCGACACGACGCCGGAATGGCTGAGCTCGCCGCTGAACGAATGGACATGGCCATACCGATCGACGGAGCGCTCGCGACGGTCTCGCACCTCGCCTCCGACACGGGAACCGAGATCATCCTCGACCTACCGGCCGAACCCGTCATCGCCGAGATCGACCCGCGTCGCGTCGAACGCATTCTGCGCAATCTGCTCGCGAACGCCATCGACCATGGCGAACGCAAACCCATCACGCTCACCATGCGCTCCGACGGCGACGCCGTTGCCATCACGGTGCGCGACCAGGGCATCGGGCTGCGCCCCGGTGAAGAAAAGCTGGTGTTCAACCGCTTCTGGCGGTCGGATCCGTCGAGGTTCCGTCGGTCGGGTGGCACCGGGCTCGGACTCGCGATCAGCATCGAGGATGCCCGGCTGCACCAGGGGCGTCTCGACGCATGGGGCGAGCCCGGCAAGGGAGCGTGCTTCCGACTGACCATTCCGCTGATTCGCGGTCACAAGGTTCTCGGCAGCCCGTTGCCACTCAAACCGGTTGGCCAGCCGGTCCGCAGTTTGCCCGCGAAGTCGTCGACGAAAACGGTTGTTACGCGACTCGACGACCCCGGCACGTCTGACGCCGTTGGCGAGGACGACACTGCCGACAAGACCGACACCGCTCAGAGGACAAGCTCCGCTGACAAGGCAGACCTCGCCGACAGGGCCGACGCGAGCGACGGGGAGCAACGGTGATCGCGCGCGTGGGCGGTCGGACGTCACGACGATTCGTCGCGCTGATCGGGCTGCTCGTGACGGCGATCGTGCTCGCCGCATGCGGCGGCGTACCCGAGAGTTCGTCGCCTCAGCCCATCGAATCCTTCAAGCGCGAGGGACCGACGAACGCGGTTCCGGTTCCGCAGTCCGACATGGACCCCGAAGCGCTGGTGCGTGCATTTCTTGAAGCCACGGCGTCGCCGACGGATGGGCATGCGGCCGCGCGGCGATTTCTGACGGCACCGTCGTCGCAGCAGTGGGACGAGCGTGGCGACGCCATCATCCTCGACGAGATCAACACGTTCGTCGATCAGCGCAGCCAGAACTCGGTGCGCATGCGTCTGGTCGGCGACAACGTCGGAGTACTCAAGTCCAACGGGCAACTGCTGCCCGCCAGCGGGCGGGTCGAGACCACGATCAGCCTTGTCCGCGTGGGGGAGCAGTGGCTGATCGACGGCCCGCTGCCCAACGGCGCGATGATCGACAGGAGTCGGTTCGTCGCGACATACCGTTCGGTGTCGCTGTACTTCACCGATCGCACCCATCAGCATCTGGTGTCGGATCCGCGGTGGCTGTACGGCAACCAGGACGCCGACCCGACGGTCCTGCTCACCAGGCTGATCGCGGGCCCGGCAGAAGATCTCGAAGCGGGCGTCGACAACGGCTTCCCGACCGGGTCGTCGCTGCGCGGACAGGCTGCGCAGATCTCCGGCGGCGGTGTCCGCATCGAACTGACCGGTCTCGGAACCCTCGGCGTGCGTGACCGGACATCGCTTGCCGCTCAGATCATCTGGACCCTCAACGCCGCGGACATCGGCGGACCGTATGTGATCAACGCAGACGGCGCGCCGCTGGTCCCCGAGCGCAGCGCCGGGTGGCAGCCCGCCGACGTCAAGGCGTTCGACCCGCTCGCAACGCCCACCACCGATGTCGGGCTCAACATCGTGCGCGACGGCGCTCTGCTCAAGGTCACCGACACCGGGACCACGCCGTCGGGTGGATCGCTGGGTACCAGCCGCGACGTTCGCTCCGCGTCGATTTCGGCGGACGGCGACGAGGTGACGGCGGTCGTCGCAGCCCGCGGCGGACCCGGACTGCAACTCGTGTCGGGCGCTTATGGCGGTGAGGTCTCGCCGCTCACCTCGGGGACCTCGATCACGCGACCGTCGTTTTCGGGGAGCTATGGGAACGACACCGTGTGGGCGGTCGTCGACGGCAAGCCCGTTCGCGTTGTGCGTGATTCCCAGAACTCCAGCCAGATCGTTTCGACGGTCGACGCGGCGTCGATCGCACCGATTGCCCGTGGCCCGATCACCGAATTGCAGGTGTCGCCCGACGGCGTCCGTGTCGCACTCATCGTCGGCGGACAGGTGCTGCTCGCCGTCATCGCGACCAACGAGGACGGCCAGGTGACCCTGTCCGACCCACGAATCGCCGCGTACAACGTCGGCAATCAAGCTGTGTCGCTGTCGTGGGCCACGTCGACGACTCTCATGGTCGCCCGGGACGCCTCCGATTCGCCGGTGGTCCAGTTGCCGATCAACGGTGCTCCTGCATCCGGTCTGATCAGCGGAAACGTGGCACCACCGGTCCGCGCGGTCACTGCGGATGCCAGCAACGTCTACATCGGCGACCAACGCGGGATACTCCGACTCGGCAGCACCAACGGGCAGCCCGACCAGTATTGGACTGAGGTTGAGCCCGCGATGTCGCCGACTGCGATCCCCGTGCTGCCCTGAGCCTCTGGCGTCTGTCATGCGCCGGCGATGACGGCGACGAGGTCGACGCGTACGCCGTGTTCAGCGAGCACGCGGACTGATTCTGCTGCTGTCGCGCCGGTGGTCATCACGTCGTCGACCAGCACCGTCGCCGTGCGAGGTGAACGGTCGGTCCGCGTCGGCGGTGACCGGACGCCGACGCGCTGCGCGAGGTTTCGACGCCGCGCCCTGGCGTCGAGTCCCGCGGAGTCGCGTCCTCCGGGGCGGATGGTCAACAACGGACGCACCGACGTGCGTTGCCCCAACTCACCGGCTGCGCAGGCGGCGATGGCCGTGACGGTGTCGCCGCCGCGTCGTCGTGCCGCGAGCGGCCGCGTCGGAGCGGGAACGAGAGACAGCCGCGACGCGGGTGGGATCTCGCCCCAGCGACTCAGCGTGCGCAGTGCGTCGCCCAAGGCGTGCCCCAGCGGGGCGGCGAGATCGCGTCGGCCGTGTTCCTTGAGCTCGATCACCGCCTTGCGATGTGGACCGCGATAGCGCCCGAGCGCCCACACCCCGACACCGACCGGGACCCTGGGGGAGAGCATCACGGGAGCGTCGGCGAGAAGCGCCGCGCAGCGTGCACACCAGCGCGGTCCCGGAGCATCGCAACCGCCACAGGTCACCGGGATCATGAGGTCGACGCCGGCGCGTGCGATCGCGCGGACGTGCCGTCGGGCGATTCCTGACATGGACCCGAGCCTGCACGCTCGACCGAAGGACACCCGTGGTGCGGCTGCGATCCGACGCACAACTGTGGATTCATATGAGCCTGTGGATATCTGCCGAGCGGGCACCCGCTGGGCCGTTGGTCCCGTACTCGAATCAACGTGGCGACGAGCCGTCATATCGATGGCTAACAGGCAAACTTCCGACTACGGTCGAGGTTGCAGAAGGTAGCCGAGTCCCGGTACGGGAGGTGAAGCCCCTGACACTGGTTGTCAACCGCCGGTTGGCATGAATGAGTCGCCATTTCCTGACCTCAGTTGCCGCGAATCGTCTGGTGCTTCACGTAAGTCACAGCGGGTTCTCCTTGCGCACAACGGCTTTCGGGCTCTACAGACCTCGATGGGTTCCGTAGATCTTTCGACGAGATCGGGTGGTGGTAGCACACCCAGGAGGTAGTCGAATGTCGCAAGTCGTCCATCGCAAGGGTCGGCGTGAATCAAAGGTCGGTGCCACCACCGACGAGTACGACGCAGAATTCGCTTTTGTGCGGCCCCCCGGAACAGTCGAGTCCGACGAGCCGGCCGAACCGAACGCCACGGTCGTCTTCGCCGGGCGCAATGTCGAGATACCCGAGCACTACCAGATCTACGTCCGCGACAAGCTCGCGCGACTCGAGAGGTTCGACCTCAACGTCTACCGATTCGACGTCGAACTCAATCACGAACGCAATCCGCGGCAGTCCAAGGCGTGCCAGCAGGTGGAGATCACGGCCACCGGCAAGGGGCCTGTCGTCCGTGCGCAGGCATGCGCGGAAAACTTCTACGCCGCGCTCGAGGCCACTCTCGACAAGGTCGAGTCCCGATTGCGTCGGGTGAAAGACCGCAAACGCGTGCACTACGGCAACCGTCGGCCGCTCTCGGTGGCCGAGGCGACCGAGGTGGGGGCACCGCCACTGCGAGTCGACCAACTAACCGTCGACGAACTCCCCGGTGACCCCGGCACCGTCGACGGTGCACAAACCTGGGACGACGGCGTCGATGACCACACACCAGGACAGATCGTCCGCGTGAAGGAACACCCAGCCGTCCCGATGACCGTCGACGACGCCCTCTACGAAATGGAACTGGTCGGACACGATTTCTTCCTGTTCCACGACAAGGAAACCGATCAGGCTTCGGTGGTCTACCGCCGCCACGCCTTCGACTACGGACTGATTCGGCTCGTCTGATCGACAGCCACGGGGCACCGATCAGGCTCCCTTCAGGCGACGTCGGTACCATGGAATACGGCCTGCGTTCATGCACTCGCATGCACAGGCCGTATTTCGTGAGTAGTCGACATGAGTAAGGGACTCGATCCACGGTGCTGAACAAGCTGCTGCGCGTCGGCGAAGGCCGCATGGTCAAGCGACTCGATGCGATCGCATCGCACGTCGAGGCGTTGGAAGACGAGATCGCGTCGCTGTCCGACGACGAACTGCAGGCCAAGACCGGCGAGTTCAAGGATCGGATCGCCGAGGGCGAGACGCTCGACGAAGTGCTGCCCGAGGCCTTCGCGGTCGCTCGCGAGGCCGCGTGGCGCGTTCTCGACCAGAAGCACTTCCACGTGCAGATCATGGGTGGCGCCGCGCTGCACTACGGCAACATCGCCGAGATGAAGACCGGTGAGGGCAAGACCCTGACCTGTGTGCTGCCCGCCTACCTCAATGCGCTGTCCGGCGACGGCGTGCACGTCGTCACCGTCAACGACTACCTGGCAAAGCGCGACTCCGAGTGGATGGGACGCGTCCACCGCTTCCTAGGTCTCGAGACCGCGGTGATCCTGACCGGGATGACTCCCGAGCAGCGCAAGGTCGCCTACGCCGCCGACATCACCTACGGCACCAACAACGAGTTCGGCTTCGACTACCTGCGCGACAACATGGCGCATGCACTCGAGGATCTCGTGCAGCGTGGCCACAACTTCGCCGTCGTCGACGAGGTCGACTCGATCCTGGTCGATGAGGCGAGGACACCGCTGATCATCTCGGGTCCCGCCGAGGGATCGAGCAAGTGGTACACCGAGTTCGCGCGTATCGCGCCGCTGCTCGAGCGTGACGTCCACTACGAGGTCGACATCAAGAAGAAGACGATCGGCGTGCACGAGGCGGGCGTCGAATTCGTCGAGGATCAGCTCGGCATCGACAACCTCTACGAGGCCGCCAACTCGTCGCTGGTCAGCTATCTGAACAACGCGATCAAGGTCAAGGAACTCTTCCACCGCGACAAGGACTACATCGTCCGCAACGGTGAGGTGCTCATCGTCGACGAGTTCACCGGTCGCGTGCTCGACGGCCGTCGCTTCAACGAGGGTCTGCACCAGGCGATCGAGGCCAAAGAGGGCGTCGAGATCAAGGCGGAGAACCAGACACTCGCCACGATCACGCTCCAGAACTACTTCCGTCTGTACGACAAGCTCTCGGGCATGACGGGTACCGCGGAGACCGAGGCCGCGGAGTTCGACCAGATCTACAAGCTCGGCGTGCTCCCGATCCCGACCAACAAGCCGATGGTCCGCAAGGATCAGGGCGATCTGATTTACAAGACGGAAGAGGCGAAGTTCGCCGCCGTCGTCGACGACATCACCGAGCGCCACCAGGCGGGTCAGCCGGTTCTGATCGGTACGACGAGCGTCGAACGGTCGGAGTACCTGTCGCGTCAGCTCGCCAAGCGCGACATCCCGCACACCGTGCTCAACGCCAAGTTCCACGAGCAGGAAGCGCAGATCGTCGCAGAGGCCGGTCGACCCGCAGCGGTCACGGTCGCCACCAACATGGCCGGTCGCGGTACCGACGTCGTGCTCGGCGGTAACCCCGACATCATCGCCGACACCCGCCTGCGCAAAGCCGGACTCGATCCGGTCAACACCCCCGACGAGTACGAGGAGGCGTGGGAAGAGGCGATCACCGTCGCGCGCCGCGAGGCCGCGGAGGAAGCCGACGCCGTGCGCGATGCGGGCGGTCTGTACGTACTCGGTACCGAGCGCCACGAATCCCGTCGCATCGACAACCAGCTGCGCGGACGTTCGGGGCGTCAGGGTGATCCGGGCGAGTCGCGGTTCTACCTCTCGCTCGGCGATGAGCTCATGCGACGCTTCAACGGCGCGGCGCTGGAGACCATCATGAACCGCGTCAACCTGCCCGACGACGTCCCGATCGAGGCGAAGATGGTCACCAAGGCCATCCGCAGCGCACAGACCCAGGTTGAGCAGCAGAACTTCGAGGTCCGCAAGAACGTCCTCAAGTACGACGAGGTGATGAACGAGCAGCGGAAGGTCATCTACGCCGAGCGTCGCACCATTCTCGAGGGAACCGAGCATCGCGAGCAGATCATGCAGATGATCGCCGAGGTCGTCGGAGCGTATGTCGACGGCGCAACCGCGGAGGGCTACGCCGAGGACTGGGACATCGACGAGCTGTGGACCGCCCTGCGCGCGCTCTATCCGATCGAGCTGGACCCACGAGAAGTGGTGGGCGAGAACGAGTTCGGTGAGCGTGACGACATTTCGGCCGACGAGCTGAAAGAGATCCTCGTCGACGACGCGCAGAAGGCGTACGAGAAGCGCGAGGATGAGATCACCGCGATCGGCGGCGAGGACGCCATGCGGCAGCTCGAACGCACGATCCTGCTCAGTGTTCTCGACCGCAAGTGGCGCGATCACCTCTACGAGATGGACTACCTCCGCGAGGGCATCCACCTGCGCTCCATGGCGCAGCGTGACCCGGTGGTCGAGTACCAGCGCGAGGGCTACGACATGTTCGTCGGGATGCTCGAAGGCCTCAAGGAGGAGACCCTCCAGTACCTGTACAACGTGCAGGTGCAGGCCGAGCCCGCTCCCACTGTCACACCGGCTTCCGCTGCGGCGACTGCCGCCGCGGCCGCCGCACGCCAGCCCGCGATGGCGGGTGCGGCGGCGTCGGGCAACGGGGCATCGCAGAATGGCGCGTCTGGCAACAGCGAGGCACCGGCCGCATTGCGTGCTGTCGGCGTCGACGCCGAGTCCGACGTCCCGATGACGTACTCCGGGCCCGACGAGGACGGTGGCACGTCCGTGCACTCGGAGGAAGAGGAACTCGACGATCCGGCACTCGTGGCCGCGTCGCGTCGGGAGCGTCGGGCCGCCGCGCGTGCCAGCGGAAAACGCGAGGGCGCGAAGCCGCCGAAGTCCAAGCGACGTCGACGCTGAAAATTCTCTGACGTTCATGGAACCGGACGTACCTCGCGTGCGTCCGAGTTTCCATGACCAACACCTACACTGATCAGCCGTCGCATATCGAAGCGAGTCCGGCGTCGAGTCGTATCCGGATAGTGCCCGCGCCCGACTACGAGACGCGCGGGTCCCTGACCGGCTCGACGCGTGACGAGAGGTCCGCTGCCGCCCCCGCTCGCCGCGCGCCGGAGATGCCGGGCGCCAGTACCCGCACCGCGGCTCGTGCGACTTCCCGCACTGGTTCCGGCGCAACCGCCATTGCGGCGCGGGACTTCTCGGTCGGCACGCTCACGATGATCTTCGAGGTCATCGCGCGCCGCAGGCCCGCATCGCATCTGCAGCATCGGGTCGGAATCCAGGTCGACGACCAGATCGACGCCCTCGCGCGGGCCGGGGCGGCGGGCCACGACATGTGCATCCCCACCGTTCGACGCGTCCACGTCCAGATGTGCGACGCGGGATCGGCAGAGATCTTCGGGACGTACTCGCGGCAGGGCAGGTCGCGGGCGTTCGCGGGGCGTATCGAACGCGTGCCGTGCCGGGTTCGCGTAGCTGGGCAGGCGGCTCGTGGTCGCTACAGTCCGGTGGCGACCCGCGTCGAGTATCGCTGGCAGCTGGTCGTCCTGACACTCGGGTGACTACCTCCGCGGGGCGCAGCCATGCGATGCGGCGGGTATCGCCATCGCGATGTCGGCGACGGTGTCCGCGGCGCTAGGATCATCGCGTGGCGAACCGGCTGTCTCCGCGCGAGGCGATCTCCTACTTCCTCGACGGCGCAGGTGTCACCAATCACCTCGGTGCCGTCATCGTCTTTCCCGGAACCAACGGCAAGAAGCGTTCCGCGGCAAAGGATCTCGCGACCAGTCGGACACGCGGAAAGAAGTCGGAACCACCCGTCCTCGACTATCCGGCGCTGGTGCGGCTCGTCGAGAACCGACTGCAACTCGTGCCGCGGTATCGGAAGGTGGTCCTGGAGGTCACCCTCGGGCTGGCCCGTCCGGTCTGGGCCGACGACCCCGACTTCGACATCAATTTCCACATCCGCCGATCGGGCCTGCCGTCGCCGGGAACGATGGCCGATCTCGAAGATCTCGTCTCCCGCGTGATGTCGCGGCCCCTCGACCGCAGCCGACCGCTGTGGGAGATGTATCTGATCGAGGGACTCGAGGACGGCGGGTTCGCGATCCTGACGAAGTCGCATCGCTGTCTGATCGACGGCGGTGGCGCCGAGATGAGCGAGCTGATCTGCGACGACGAACCCGACGTCGCCGCACTGCCCGTGGATGTCTGGATGCCCGGGCCCCCACCCGGTTCGGCGTCGTTGGCGGTCAGTGCGCTGGCCGAGGCGTTGGCGCGCCCGGGAGAGCTGATTGATTCGGTCATCGGTGGCAACGGATTGCTCGGTGAGGCGAAGTCCGTGGTGGTGGGTACGGTCCGCCGCGCAGGACGCCTGGTGCAGCAGCTCACGGATTCGGCACCGTCGAGCCTGTTGAACGCGCCCGGGTCGTCGACCCGCACGTTTGTCTCGGCGTCGGTGCCACGGCGCGATGTCGCGAAGATCGCCGAACGCAACGAATGCACCGTCAACGACGTCGAACTCGCGATCATCACGGGTGCGATGCGCCATTGGCTGCTGTCCATCGACGCGGAGGGTCGGTTCGGCGACACCGTGCGGGCGGTGCTTCCGCTCGGCGCGCGACAGTCCGGGGTACTTGCGCACGAGGAGTCACCCGAGACGTGGATCGTCACCGACGAGCCGCGGTTTGTCACCGACCTCCCGGTTGGGGAGTCCAATCCGCTGGTCCGACTCGCTCAGGTCGCGGGGCTGGCCAATCGCTATGCGCAGTCGTCACGACGCGTCTCACCGTCGACGCAGCCGTTGCTGAGCGAGCTGGGTGTCATACCGTTCGCGGAACTCAGTTCGCGCGCGTTCCGGTCACTCGACCGCCGCGGGTACAACGTGCCGGTCGCGATGAACACCGTGCCGATTCCGCCCCAGTACGTCTCGGGCCACAAGGTGTCCAACCTGTTCGTCGTACCCGGCCTGGTCGCCGGACGCGCGTTGTCTGTCGGCGTGTGCGAGTATGCGGGGTCGATCGAGTTCGGGTTCACCGCCGATCGTGGTGTGATCGACGACCCTTCGCTCATCGGCGACTACGTCCGCGAGTCGTACGAGGAACTCGCCGACGCCCACTAGTGTTGGCAGCGGAATCCAGGTAAATGGGTGGAATCCAGGTAACGCGCTGAGGATGTCGTAGGAGGAAACACGCGGTGAGGGTCTACTTTCCGGCGACGCTGACCATGCTGCTCGAACTCGACGAGACCGGGGAGTTCCGCCCGATCGGCGGGACGGGTTTCGCACTCACCCCGGCGTTGCGCGAGTCCTACCTCTCCGGTGACGACGAGGAGTTGGCGGAGGCGGCGATCCGCGAGGCCGCGCGTGCGTCGCTGCGACTGCTGGCCGGTGAAGCCCCCGAGCCGGGCGACCCCGACGCCGAGGCCGACCTCGAAGCCGACGAGGAGACTGCCAAGCCCGGCGACACACCCCGCCTACCGCCTCGTCGTGCCGTGGTTGCCGCCGATGTCGACGAGGCCACACTGCGTCCCGACCTCGACGACGCCGTCGTGAAGGTCTCCGGTCCGATCGCGAAGTCGGCGATCGCGTCTGTGCTGGTCGACGGCGCTGATGCCGAAAGTGCTGTCCGTAACGCCGTCGTGGTCATCGACGCCGCGGACATGGGCGACCAGGACGCCGAACTCGCCGTCGGCGACGTCGAAGACCACGACCTGGGGTGGTATGCGACCCAGGAGCTACCGTTCCTGCTCGAACTGCTCTGAACCTCTGAACTGCTCTGGGGCCGCCCCGGAGTCCGCTCATTCCGTAACCTACGGTTCCGTAGGTTAAAGTTGTCGTGTCAGGTCTTCGGGGTCTCGGTTGCGGGCTCCCCGTCCAACATGCGGTCGCACGACGAGGAGTGGAACGGTGAACCTGCGGGAGCTGCGGGAACGGTTTGAAGAGCCGGTGTCGGGAGTGGCAGCGCGTAGTCGTGGGGCCCGGTGGGCGCGCGCTGCGGTCGCGCGGATCACCACGCCGCTGTTGCCCGACGACTATCTCCATCTGGCCAATCCGCTCTGGTCGGCGCGTGAACTGCGCGGCCAGGTGGTATCGGTGACTCCGGAAACCGACGACTCCGCCACCATCCGCATCAAGCCCGGGTGGGGATTCTCGCTCGACTACGCGCCGGGTCAGTACATCGGAATCGGAGTCCTCGTCGAGGGGCGTTGGACGTGGCGCTCGTACTCGCTGACTTCGGTACCCGATCTGACTCGCACCGAGGGCACCATCGCGATCACGGTCAAGGCCATGCCCGAGGGCTTCCTGTCGACGCACCTGGTCAAGGGGCTCGAGCCGGGGACCGTCGTCCGATTGGCCGCGCCCAAGGGTGAGTTCGTTCTGCCCGAGCCACTTCCCGACAAGGTGCTCTTCCTGACCGCTGGCAGCGGACTGACCCCGATCATCTCGATGCTGCGCATGATGCGGCATCGCGGACAGTCGACAGACGTGCGCGTGGTGCACTCGGTGCCGACGCCCGACGATCTGCTGTTTGCCGACGAACTCGTCGAGATGGACCAGAGCGGACTCATCGACCTGCACGTGCAGTGCACGAGGGCCGACGGCAAGGTCACCGCACATTCGCTCGACGAGCTCAGCCCCGATTGGCGGACGCGCGAAACGTGGGCGTGCGGGCCGGGCGGTTTCTTGGAGATGGTCGAGGCGGCGTTCATCGGCGCAGATGCCGCCGATCGCTTGCACATCGAGCGATTCGCGCTCGAGCGCGGCGCGGTCGGCGCGCAGGGCGGGACCGTGACCTTCGGGCGCACGGGGCAGACCGCGGAGGTGGACGGCGCGACAACCCTGCTCGAAGCGGGGGAGCAGGTCGGTGTGTTGATGCCGTTCGGATGCCGCATGGGCATCTGTCAGAGCTGCGTGGTCATGCTCGACAAGGGGTGCGTGCGCGATCTGCGATCCGGCGACGAGCATGTCGCGGGCGAACGAATCCAGACCTGCGTGAGCGCTGCTGCGGGCGACTGCACTCTCGATGTATGACGAATCGCCGAAATCCTCGGCGAATGCGCAGTTCACGAGCGTTGCAGGCGCCTCGGCGGCGGCGTTCCCCGTCGCCGGGTGGGTCGAAGCGTTAGGCTCTGTGGGCGAGGCTGTCGACCACGGAGGGGATCCGCGTGCGAGCTGAACTGATTGAACTGGCCGCGACGAGTGATGTCCCGGTGCTGACCGATGGCACTATCACTCTGCGGGCACATCAGACCGACGACGTCGATCGCATCGTGGGATACGCCACCGATTCGTTGACGATGCGATGGGCCAAGATGCCATCGCCATACGGTCGATCCGACGCCGAGCGGTTCATCATCAATGCACTGCAGGGATGGCGCAACGGGACGTCGATGATCTGGGCCATCGAGCACGACGGCCGGTTCGCCGGAAGTATCGATCTCCGTGGCCCCGGCCGGATCGTCGACATCGGTTTCGGGTTGCATCCCGATGCTCGCGGTGAGGGCCTCGTACGGCGCGCGATGGTGTTGGCGATGCAGTACGCCGTCGACAACCGCGACGTCGAGGTGGTGCGCTGGGAGGCCGCCGAGGGCAACCTCACCAGTCTGCGCGCCGCGCACGCCGCGGGATTCACTCTGGTCGGTCGGCTTCCCGACTGGCTCGAGATGAACAGCGGCGTCGTCGACGCCTGGTGCGGCAAGTGGCACGCCGGCGAGAGTTTCGAACCCAAGACCGTCTGGCACGCAACGACTTTCGAAACCGAGCGGTTCCGCCTGCGGCCCCTGGAGGCCAAAGACGACGAGCGCATTCGAGAGACGCTCGACGACCCGACCTCGCGCAAGTACCTATTCGGCAGGCCCGACCCGCTGACCGTCGAACATGCCGCGGCCGAGCGCACCAGGAAGTGGTGGACGGCCGCGCGCGGCGAGACCTGCACCTGGGCTGTCGCCGACAAGGAAACGGACCACTATCTCGCTGACATCTCGCTGTTCAAGATCGATCCGGTGGTCGGCGCCGAGATCGGCTTCTACACGCATCCCGAGGCGCGTGGTGCCGGAGTGCTCGGAGAGGCGTTCCCCGCGTCGGTGCGGCACAGCTTCGACGTTCTCGGTCTGCGCAGGCTGACGATGTTCGCGGCCGACTCCAACGAGGGCAGCAAACGCCTTGCACTGCGCGCGGGCTTCAACGAGTTCGGCACGCAGCCGCTTGCCGCGAGCTCGGCGGGCAAGATCGAGGATCTACTCGGGTATGAACTGCTCGCCGAAGAAGGCGATCAGTAGCGTCGCTATCCCCACAGCGTCACTGTCCCCACAAGCTGGGGCTTTCCGTGGAGTGGCAACCCCGGCGAAAATCGGATGAACGCGACGGATTCACCGCCGCACTCCGAATTCAGGTGAATCATGCCTTCTCAGAACAGCGCCGGTGCAGTAGTGAACGTCGACCTGTGCATCGTCGGCGCGGGAGTGGCGGGTTTGAACGCGCTCGCCGTGGCAACCGAATACCTCGACGCGGGTGCTCGCGTGGTTCTCGTCGACCGTCGTCCGGACGCGGGTGGCATGTGGAACGACACGTATTCCTATGTCCGGCTTCATCAGCCATATGAATTCTTCACCGCCGGCGACATCGTCTGGAGGTTGCGTCGCGCCCCCGACTACCTTGCGACGAAGCCGGAGGTCCTCGACCACCTGCGGTACTGCCGAGACGTACTCGCCGAACGTATCGCGCTCGACGAGTACTACGGATGGTCGACGGACCGATTCGACGAACGCGCCGACGGCGTGAGCGTTCATCTCAGCGGCCCCGACGGTGGGGAGCTCGTCGTCGATACGCCGATGCTGATCAACGCCTACGGATTCAACGTAACTCCGAATCAGCCTCTCGCGCTGAGCAGTTCGCAGGTGAAGTCGGTCTCGCCCGACTTTTTCGACTTCTCCGAGAATGACTTCACCGACACTGATACCCCGGTCTGGATCATTGGCGGCGGCAAGACCGCCATGGACACCGCCCATCTGATAACGACCAGAGATCCTGGTTGTGAAGTACATCTGGTGGCCGGTGCCGGGACGTTCTTCAACAATCGTGACGCGATTTTCCCAGCAGGAATGCGGAGATGGTGGGCTGCCAAACCTGCCAGTCAGGTTTTCAGCTCCTTCGCCGACATGTACGACGGGACGAACGATCAGGAGGTGACCGCTGCCTACCGCGCGCGGTATGGAATCAGTCCGATATCCGAGCCCCAGCGGTTTTTGAACGGCAACCTCTCATCGTCTGAATGCGACGCCATCTCTGCTGCGCTGAGTAGTGTTGTCACCGACTATCTCGCCGATGTCGTGGACCGAGATGGGTTGCCGCAGTTGGTGTTCCGTAGTGGTGAGGAGATTGCCGTCGTTCCGGGGAGTTGGGTGGTCAACTGCACCGGATACCTCCTTCGTGAGGATTCGACCGACGGCGATCCCTACGTGTCGAAAGGGGGTCGCGTACTCACCATCAACACCAGTTCGGCCACCTTCCAGTTCTCCACGTATGCCGCCTATTTCCTCACTCACCTCGCCTTCCTGGGCAAGCTCGATTCGGTGCCGCTGTACCAAACCGACCTCGGCGTGGTGGCACGCGGACACTCGCAGGCCGCGGTCGGTGTCAGTTGCTGTCTCGCGATGTACAACATCGGGCTGATTGCCGACGAGGTCCCGCTCAAGGTCTTGACCAACTGCGGGGTCGATTTTGACCGGTGGTCTCGGATGCCGCTGCGGCTCGCGTCGTCGACCCAATTCATGCTGACTCATCGGCGCAAGCGTGAGAACTATCGTCGCGCGCTGGACATCACCTCTAAACGGTTGGGGTTCAGTTGCGGGCCGCTCGTCGGGGCCACAGTCTCGTGACCACAGCGATCAACGTGTGCGCTCGTGCGCTGAACATGTCTGGACAGCCCGATGCCCGTAACCTACGCTTACGTAAGTTACGGGAACGTAGGCGTAGCCGACTCTCCCGTCGCCCCTGACCATCCGCGACCAGTGAGGACGCCCATGGCGATCACCGACATCCCGGAGTACGCACATCTGAGCAAGGCTGACATCGAAGAACTCGGCCGTGAACTCGACAAGATCCGTGCCGAAATCGAGGCAGACCGAGGGGAGCGGGACGCGCGGTACCTGCGCAACACCATCCGCTTTCAACGCGGCCTCGAGTTGGTCGGCCGCGGACTGATCTTCGGTTCGACGCGTCGCTCGTGCTGGTGGGCGGGCGCGACGGCGCTCGGCGTCGCGAAGATCGTCGAGAACATGGAACTCGGCCACAACGTGATGCACGGGCAGTGGGATTGGATGAACGATCCCGAGGTGCATTCGACCACGTGGGAGTGGGACAACACCGACCCCTCGGCCCACTGGAAGCACACGCACAACTACATCCATCACAAGTACACCAACGTGCTCGGCATGGACGACGACGTGGGCTACGGACTGCTCCGCGTGACGCGCGACCAGCGGTGGCGTCCGTTCAACTACGGCAACCTCGTCTACAACACGCTGCTCGCGCTCTTCTTCCAGTGGGGAGTTGCCGCGCAGCACCTGGAGATCGGCAAGAAGCGTCGTACACCGGAGGCCAAAGCGCAGTTCCGCCGCGACCTAGCCGACGTCGGCAACAAGATCGGTCGCCAGGTCGGCAAGGATTACGTGATCTACCCCGGTCTTGCGGCTGCGGCAACCGCCGCGGTGACCAAGGGAGACGCCCGGGCGTCGGCTCGCGCGTTCGGCAAGGCAGCCACTGCGAACGCGCTGGGCAACGTCATCCGCAATGTGTGGAGTAACGCCGTGATCTTCTGCGGGCATTTTCCCGACGGTGCGGAGAAATTCACCAAGCAGGACGTCGACAGCGAGACGCAGGCCGAGTGGTATCTGCGACAGATGTTGGGATCGGCCAACTTTCGCTGCGGATTCCTGCTCGCTTTCATGAGCGGAAATCTCTCGTACCAGATCGAGCACCACATCTACCCCGACCTCCCGAGCAACCGGCTCGCCGAGATTGCCGTTCGCGTCCAGGCGCTCTGCGACAAGTACGACCTGCCCTACACGACGGGGTCGTTCCCGCTGCAGTACGCGAAGTCGTGGCGAACGATCGCCAAGCTGTCGTTGCCCGACAAGTACCTCAAGGCGACTGCCGACGACGCTCCCGAGACGGCGTCGGAGCGTCGATTCAAGACCGGACTCGACGAGGGGGTGCGCCTCGAGTCGGTGGTCGATCCGGTGAGTGGACGTCGACGCGGGCTGCGTAGTGCGATTCGGTCGCTGCGTGATCGGCGTCGAGGACGTGCGGCAGCGCCGACGGTGGTTACAGCACGTTCAACGCGCGCTGCCTGATCGTGAATACGGCGACCTCACGCTGCCTGCGGTTACTCGCGGGTAGGGTGGGTGTCGCACACACGCCGCGTGCGACATAATGGAGTGCAATGGCTATCACCGACATCAATGAATACGCACATCTGACTGACGCGGATGTCGAGGCCCTCGGCGCCGAGCTCGATGCTCTGCGACGAAAGATCGAGTCCGAACGCGGCGAGCGGGATGTGCGTTACCTGCGCAGGACCATCCTCGCGCAGCGCGCCCTCGAAGTTGCCGGTCGACTCGCGTTGTTCGGTTCGCATCGTCGTTCACTGTGGTTGCTCGGCACCGGTTCGCTGGCGTTGGCCAAGATCATCGAGAACATGGAGCTCGGCCACAATGTGATGCACGGGCAGTGGGACTGGATGAACGATCCCGAGGTGCACTCCACGACGTGGGAATGGGACATGGTGTGCGCGTCCCCGCACTGGAAGCACTCGCACAACTACGTCCATCACAAGTACACCAACGTGCTCGGCATGGACCACGACGTCGGTTACAAGGTCCTTCGGGTCACGCGGGACGAGCCGTGGGAACCGCGGCGCCTCCTCCAACCCTTCATGAACCTGTTTCTCGCGCTGACGTTCGAGTGGGGGATCGGGCTGCACGATCTCGATCTCAGCGAGTACCGCGCGGGCGAGCGTCCGCGTGAGGTCACGATTCCGAAACTCAAGCTGTTCGCGCGGAAGATCGGCAAGCAGGTGGGCAAGGACTTCGTTCTGTTCCCGGCACTGACCGGCCCCAACTTGATGCATACGCTCACGGCCAACCTCACCGCCAACGTGATCCGCAATCTGTGGGCCTACGTCGTGATCTTCTGTGGTCACTTCCCCGACGGCGCAGAGAAATTCACGGTCGACACCCTCGACGACGAGACGCCTGGCCAGTGGTACCTGCGGCAGATGCTCGGCTCCGCGAACTTCAACGCCGGCCCGGCGATGGCCTTCATGTCGGGCAATCTCTGCTACCAGATCGAGCATCACCTCTACCCGGATCTGCCGAGCAACCGCCTCGCCGACATCTCGGTGCGCGTGCGCGAACTCTGCGACAAGTACGACCTCCCCTATACGACGGGATCATTGTGGGTCCAGTACTTGAAGACGCTACGGACCATCAACAAACTCGCACTGCCCGACCGCTTCCTGCGTGATTCGGCCGACGACGCACCCGAGACCGCGTCGGAGCGACGCTTCGCCGGTCTCGACCAGGCGATGGGTCTCAAGACGGCTATCGAAGAGGTTCGCCGCAGGCGTCGGATGCGTCGCCGGGCGCGCCGCTAGTCACACGCTCGTCGGTGGTCACACGCTCGTCGGGTGGTCACACGAGAGCGTGGCTCATCGGCCGGCGGTGACCCAGTCGCTCGTCGATCGCGCGAGTCGTCGCGACACGAATGCCAGGCTGACGACGCAGACGGCCGCAACGGTCACTGCCCATGGTGCGAGGTCGTGGATCACGAGCACGCCGCCGACGACGGCTCCCGCGAACATGGTGGCGATCGACATCCCCCTGCGGCCGGCTCTGCTGCCGCTGCCGGTACCCACGCGGCTGTCCCCGAACACCCCTGTGATCGTCAGCGTGAGAACTGTCGTCGTGAGGTCGGGAACGGCGAGGCCGCGCGCGAGGGCGTTCTGCAGTCCCATCGCGGCGGAAACGAGTGCGATGAGCGTCGCCACGATTCCCGTGTGATAGGGATGCGGGAACGTCCACGCGACCACGCCCGCGACGATCATGAGTACGGCCTGGGTCGCGAGCGCGGTTCGCAACTGCTTGCCGCGATGCCCGTCGTGGATGCGTAGGATTCGTCCGCCAAGCGCGGCTCCACAGGCGAACGTCAGCAGCGACGTGATCGAAGCCCATGCTGCGAAGCCCGCGGCACCTGCCAAACCGAAAGCGAGGAAGACGACGTTTCCGGTCATGTTCGCCACGAACACTCTGCCGAGCGCGAGATAGCTGAAAGCGTCAACGACACCGGTCACGAAGGTCATGGCCAGCAACATCGCGGGCAGGGGGCCGTGCTTGCCCTGCGCCGGTGGAGCTATCGTTTGCCAAGCTTCGCGCGCGTGATTGCTGATGGTTGTCGCCATGTTGCCTCGCTCCTACCCGGCTTGTGTGTCTTGGCGTAGCCGTGCGTGTGCGGTCACTCCCTGTAGCGGATGGTTGCGCTCGCTGATTGCGAAGACGGCCCACAGTGCCATGCCGGCAATCGCCGTGCCTGCTCCGGCCGCGCACACCAGTACCCATCCACCGGCCTGGTATGCCCACGCGCCGAAGGCCGATCCGAGCACCCCGCCTGCGAAATAGGCGACCATGTAGGCGGTCGTCAAGCGGGATCGTGCTTCGTCGTCGAGCGAGTACACGGCGGCCTGGTTCGCGATCTGGACGCCTTGGACGCCGAAATCGAACACCAGCAGGGCGATGACCAGCACGATGACCTGGTGTGCTCCCCAATAGAGCAGAGCCCACCCCAGGAGTTCGATCGCCCACACGCCGTATTGGGTGTGGCGTAGATACCCGCGGTCGGCGAGTTTGCCGACGCGCGGCGCCGCCAACGCCCCGGCCACCCCGGCGAGTCCGAAGAGTCCGATCGCGGCGTCGGAGAAGTGGTACTGCGAGCCGTGTGCCCCTGCGAGCAGGAATGCGATGGCCGTCCACATGCCGCTGAAGGCGGCCATGTTCAGTCCGCCGAGAAGCATGCGGTGACGTAGGACCCCTTCGCTGCGAACCAGGGTGACGATGGACCACAGCACGCGGGGATAGCTCGTCGACGTGGCGCTGATCGCCGTGCGCGGGGCATACCACCACACCGCGGCCGCCATCGCCAGCTGGACCACTGCTGCGACGACCAGCACCGTGCGCCACCCGCCGACCTGCGCAACCAACCCGGCGAATACACGGGAGAACAGGATTCCGACAAGTAGTCCGCTCATCACCGTGCCGACGATTGCACCGCGCTCGCCCGGCGCGGCGACCGCTGCTGCCCACGGCACGACGACCTGCGCTGCTGACGCGGAGACACCCACCGCGAAGACCATCACCATCAGCACCGCGTAGGCCGGAGAGAAGGCCGCGATGGCCAGGCCGATGCAGGAGACGACGAGCAGTCCGCCGACCAGGATGCGTCGGCTGACGAAGTCTCCGAGCGGCACGACGAGTGCCAGACCGATGAGGTAGCCGACCTGAGTGACCGAGACGACGAGACCTGCGGCAGCGGTCGAGATGTGGAAATCGTCGCCGACCTCATGCAGTAGTGGCTGCAGGTAGTACAGGCAGCCTGCGGATGATCCCGCCGTGATCGCAAAGAGCAGCACTACCAGTCGACTCAACCGCGGCGTGACCGTCGACGGTGTCGCGGACGTTCCGGACGGGTTCGTCTCCGATGAGCTGGGTGAGGTGCGCTGTGGCGAAGTCATGAGTCCATGGTGAGCCGGATAGGCCATGCTGAAAAGCGATAGATTTCGATACGGACATCACCATCGTTGATGATTGATACGTTGCTGCGACCACCCTGCTGGAGATGCGAATGGAATTGCGTCAGCTCGAGTACTTTCTCGCGTGCTGTGACCAGGGAACTTTCACCGCGGCGGCGCGATCTCTGCACGTCGTGCAGTCCGCGGTGTCGACAGGAGTGGCGAAGCTCGAGCACGAACTCGGTGCAAAGCTCTTCGACCGGACGCGCACCGTGCTGGTGTTGACCGACGCCGGGCGGGCGGCGATGGCCCCGGCGCGGGAAGCGTTGCGCGCACGGGACGAGGTGCGTGACGCGATCGCCGGGATGCGAGGCGAGGTCCGTGGCGAGGTAGTGCTCGGAGCCCTCGTCAACGTCGCCACGATCAACCTCGCCGGGGCGTTCGAGGTGGTCCATCGCCGTCATCCGGGCATCTCAATCGCCATGCGGCAGAGTCCGCAGGGCAGCGCGGGCAACGTCCGGCATCTGCGCAATGGCTCCCTCGACCTGACGCTGCTGGGTGGTCGCGTACGCGATCTGTCGGGGATCACCTCGTACGCGTTGGCCGCCGAGCCGCTGGTACTGGTTACTCATCCCGACCACCGGCTTGCGCGCGCGGGACGTTTCGCCGCCGACGACCTCGCAGACGAGCGCGTCATCGACTACCCACCTGGTTGGGGAACCCGAACGATCATCGACGCCGAGATCCCGACGCGGCATTCGGTCATCGAGGTTGCCGATCAGGTCTTTGGAATTCAGTTGGCACGCAGTGGTTTTGGTGTGACAGCGGTTCCCGCCAGCGTTGCGGCCGATCAGTCCGGAGCCGGTATCGTCCCCTGTGTCGACCGGGATCTCACCTGGGTGATCTACGTAGCCCACTCGGCTACCAGAAGCCTGACAAGGCGGCGGGCGCCGTGCTGGATATCGTTCGAGAGGTATGCGGGCCGCCTGGGGATATGACAGCGTGACAGGTCGAAATGCGAAGGGCCGGTGCGACATTGCGCGCCGGAAACCTGACCGCGATGTTCAGTTCTCCCCGCTCTGCTTCGTCCCGGTCTCCTTTGTGTCGCTGACCGCCCGTAACAGGTGCCGCACCGCCATGGCGCGCCGGTGGGAGTGTCCGGTCAGCGAGTCCAGTGCGCACTCGGGGTCGGCGGGCGGTCCGAGGTGGGTGCACCCGCGCGGGCAGTTCTCGATCGCTTCGTGGAGATCGTCGAAGGCGTTCACGATGTCGTCGGCGCTGACGTGCGCCAGGCCGAACGAGCGGATACCCGGTGTGTCGATCACCCAGCCGCGCGGCTTGTCGTGGTCGCCCGGCAGTGGCAGTGCAACCGACTGCGTCGACGTATGGCGTCCCTTGCCGACGCCGCTGACGACCCCGGTTGCTCGTTCCGCTTCTGGGACAAGGCGATTCACCAACGTCGACTTTCCGACCCCCGAGTGTCCGATGAGCGCCGTGCGGTGATTGGTGAGTAATGCCAGCACGTCGTCGAGTGGATCGTCGCGCCCCGCACGCACAACCGGCAGGTCGAGGTCGGCGAATGCGGCAGCGAATTCGTCCGAGGAGGCGAGGTCGGTCTTGGTCAGACACAGGATCGGTGACAGCCCGCCGACATACGCTGCCGCGAGCGCTCTTTCGACGAATCCGGTGCGTGGGGGAGGGTCGGCCATTGCTGTCACGATGAGGAGTTGATCGGCGTTCGCGACGACGATGCGCTCGTAGGGGTCGGTGTCATCGGCGGTGCGCCGCAATACAGTTCGACGCTCCGCCACCTTCACGATGCGTGCAAGGCTTCCGGAATCGCCGGAGAGATCGCCGACGAGCGATACGTCGTCGCCGACCACCACAGGTGTGCGGCCGAGTTCGCGGGCGCGCATCGCGACCACGCGTCGGTCGGGGTCTCCGTCGATCACGCAGCCCCAGCGGCCCCGGTCGACCGAGACGACCATCGCATGTTGCGCGTCGTCGTGTGTCGGTCTGGTCTTGGTGCGCGGTCGGCTGCCCTTGCCCGGACGAATCCGTACATCGGATTCGTCGTAGCTGCTCGCGCGGCGGCTCACCGGCGTCCTCCGTCAGGACACACTGTGAAAGCCTTTGCCGCGCGGTAGATCACGGATGTCCGACCATCTGCTGCCACATTCCGGGGAAGTCGGGCAACGTCTTCGACGTGGTCTCGATGTCGTCGACGGTGACGCTGGGGACCACAAGGCCGATGATCGCGCCTGCCGTGGCCATGCGGTGATCTGCATACGAATCCCATTGTCCGCCATGTAGCGGAGCCGGTCGGATGATGAGCCCGTCGTCGGTCTCGGACACATCACCACCGAGCTTGTTGATCTCGGTGGCGAGCGCGGCAAGCCTGTCGGTCTCGTGGCCGCGCAGGTGGGCGATCCCACTCAACAGGGATTCCCCATCGGCGAGCGCGCACACCGCGGCGATCGTCGGAGTCAGCTCGCCGATGTCGCGGAGGTTCCGGCTGATCCCGGTGAGTCGTTCTGGCCCGCGCACCGTCAGCACGCCGTCGGAAAGTTCTGCGGTGCAGCCCATCTCGGCGAGAATGTCGACGATCTGTGCACCCGGCTGTGTTGTTGTCGCGGGCCAACGCGGGATGCTGACCTCGCCGCCGGTGACCGCGGCCGCTGCGAGAAACGCTGCGGCATTGGACAAGTCGGGTTCGACGGCGACGTCGACGGCTTTGATCACACTCGGGGGTACGCGCCAGGTATCGGGTTGTGACGTGTCGACGACGACCCCCGCGGTGGCGAGCATCTCGACGGTCATGTCGATGTGCGGCGTCGACGGTACCGGAGCGCCGACGTGTCGCACTGTGATCCCGTTGTCGAATCGTGCTGCGGCAAGCAGGAGTCCCGACACGAACTGCGACGACCCGGACGCATCGATCGTGACCGTGCCACCGTCGGCCGAGCCCGTGCCGTGCACCACGAACGGCAGGCTGTCGCCGTCGACGCCCACCCCGAGGTCGCGCAGAGCGTCGAGGATGGTGGTGAGCGGCCGCTGCCGGGCCTGTGGGTCGCCGTCGAATGCGACGTCGCCGGAGGCGAGCGCGGCCACCGGCGGCAGGAATCGCATGACTGTGCCCGCCAGGCCGCAGAACACCTCGCCCGCATGTAGCGGCCGAGGCTCGATCGAGACGGTCGTGGGATCGGCGGGGTCGACGCGGACTCCGATGCCGAGTTCGGTGAGCGCCGACAGCATGAGGTTGGTATCGCGACTGCGCAGGGTTCCGGTGATTGTCGACGGTCCGTCGGCCAGCGCCGCGAGCACCAGCGCGCGATTGGTGATGGACTTCGACCCGGGCAGGTCGACGGTGGCCTGAATATGGCCGTCGGCGAGGGGCGCAGTCCAGATGCTCATGCGTTCAGTCTCGCATGTCGTGCGTGCACCGCCGGATGCCCAACTCAGCGGTTGTCCAACCGCAGCGGATGATCGGCAGGTACCTCGACGAGGATGAGGGTGCGTCCGTCGGGGTCGACGACGTGCATTTCGATGAGGCCCCACGGCTCGGTCAGCGCCTCCCTGCGGATGTGAACTCCCAGTGCGCTCAGCTCGCGCTGGGTCGCGGCGACGTCGCGCACCTGAATCCACAGCGCGGCCCCGTTCGCGTGGCCGTCGGGCAGGTCGGTGCTCATGTGGCCGGGTACTTCGATCAAGCCGTTGCCCGCGTGGAAGACCAGGCCGCCCGGGTACTCACGCGCGATCGCGAGATGGAGTTTGTGGCGGTAGAAGTGCTGAAGAGCCTCGGGATCACGCGACCGCAACAGGATGCGACTACTCAGGATCTCCATGTCTTCAGTGTCTACACGGTTACCGACGAGTCGGACACCAGCCATCGCGGCGCGTCAGGACTTGCTGACGTGACCCGTTGTCAGGACGCCGCCGGCTGACGGTGTCACTGCCCCTCGGTGGTCCCGTCGCTGCCGCCGAGCGCGTGACCGCGATTGACGTCGTTGCCGTGGCGGGCGGCCTCGTAGATCGCCTTCTCGCGGGCGATGCGATCGGTCTCACCGATCGGTGTGGCGTCGCCGAAAGCGAACGCCGATTCGTGAGGTTGCTCGTGTGGGATGTCGGGATCGTCGACCTCGGGGTCGTCGGTGTCGGGGCTGTCGGGCTCGGGGCTGTCTGACATGCACCAACGATAGGACTCATCCGCTGGTGGCGCGGGGAGACGGCACAGCGACCCGTTACCGTCGAGGAATGCACCGCATCTTCACTACGAGCTTTGCCGACGTCTACCCGCTCTACGTCGCCAAAGTGGAGCGCAAGGGTCGCACCAAAGCCGAACTCGACCAGGTCATCTGCTGGCTCACGGGATTCGACGACGCCGCGCTCACCCGACACATCGAGGACGGCACCACCTTCGAGGAGTTCTTCGACGACGCACAGCTCAACCCGCGCGCAGAACTCATCACAGGCGTCGTCTGCGGCAAGCGTGTCGAGGAGATCGACGACCCGCTCATGCGCAAGATTCGCTACCTCGACAAGCTGGTCGACGAACTCGCCAAGGGCAAAGCCATCGAGAAGGTGCTGCGGTAGGTCCCAGCTCAGGCCGGTGTGTCTTGTCCGCGGCTGGAGAACTTGCCGTCGGTGACGTCGTCCCACTTGTCGAACAGGCTCGTCACCTTCGGGTCGCCGAGAGCCTTGATCTCGTCGCACAAATCCTTCGGTGCCGACGGGTTGGTGACGATGAACGGATGCAGTCCGGGGTCGTGCTCGGCCAGGATGCGTAGGGTCTGCGGACTCGTGTTCGGGTCCGCGGCGGCGAGTGCGTCGCGCGGATCGAAAGCGGCCCCGCGCGGAGCGTCGGACCCCGAGATCCCGACGTTGTCGCCCGCGACGTCGATTTCACCGGTGTTGTGGTAATCGACGGGATCGGTAGATGTGCTGCGCCAGTTGAAGACCAGATTCAGCACGATGGCGCAGATGGCTCCCGCCGAGATTCCCGAGTGGAAGATGGTTTGGAACCAGTCGGGGAACTTGGCGTAGAGGTCGAGCGCAACGGGGACCTTGTCGTCGTTGGTATACGACAGGCTCGCCTCGGTGAGCATCGCGACGCCGATGGAGATCGCGACGACCAGGATGTTGGAGTTGTTGAACTTCACCTTGGTCAAGGTTCGCACGCCGCTCGCGGCGACCATGCCGAACAGCGCGACACCCGCACCACCGAGGACGGGCTGAGGAATGCCCTCGATGATCGCGGCCATCTTGGGAACCAGCCCCAGGACCACCAGGATGACGCCCGCGCACGTTGCGACGTGACGCGACTTGACGTTGGTGATCGCCACCAGCCCGACGTTCTGCGCGAACGCGGTATACGGGAAGGTGTTGAAAATGCCGCCAAGTACGGTGCCTGCACCGTCGGCGCGCATGCCGTCGGCCAGACGCTGCGGCGTGATCTTCTCGTCGACGATCTCTCCGACGGCCACGATGTCGCCGGTGGTCTCGGTCATGATGACCAACGCGACGATGATCATCGCGATGATCGAGCTGACGTCGAAGCTGGGGAAGCCGAAGTAGAACGGTTCGGGTACGGCGAACCATGAGCTCGATCCGACGTGGCTCCAGTCGGTCATCCCGAACGGAATCGAGATGAGTGTTCCTGCGACGAGGCCGAGGAGGATCGAGACGCGTTTGACGGCGGGCGGCCCGAATCGTTCGAGCAGGATGATGATCAGCAACGTCAGGAAGCCGAAGGCGATGGACTTGGGAGCACCGAAGTCCTCACCCTTCGCGGTGCCGCCGCCGAACCAACCCGCGGCGACGCTCATCAGTGAGATACCGATGATCAAGATGATCGTGCCGGTCACCAGTGGTGGGAAGAATCTGATGAGCCGTCCGACGATGGGCGCCACGAGCATCATGAACAGGCCGCACGCGATCACCGAGCCATAGATCGCGGTGATGCCGTGGTTGAGGCCGATGGTGATCATCGGGCCGACGGCCGCGAACGTCACGCCCTGCATCAATGGGAGGCGCACTCCGAAGCGCCAGAACCCCACTGCCTGCACAATCGTGGCGATACCTGCGACGAAGAGGTCGGCCGTGATCAGATGCACGATCTCGTCCGAGCGCATCTGCCCTGCGCCGACCATCGCCCCGCCGACGATCAGCGGAACGGCTACCGCGCCCGCATACATCGCCATCACGTGCTGTAGGCCCAGGGGGAACAGTCGCGCCAGCGGTGGGATGTCGTCGACCGCGCGGGCGGCCTTCCTGCCATGTTTGATCGTGTCGAGAACGGTCACGGATCATTGTTCTACTTATCGGACGTTTCGGACACGACGCGATCGTGTGACGTCCCTGTTTCCGCCAGAATATATTGCGTGGACAAGCGCACTCCCCGACACAGTTTCGGGCTTCTGGTGTTCCGACGCACCGACGGGGCAGTGTCGAACGAAGCCGGCTCTCTCGGAGGAGTCGAGGTACTCATCGCGCACCCGGGTGGTCCGCTGTGGGCGCGCAAGGACGAGGGCGCGTGGTCGGTGCCCAAGGGGCTGCCGGAGGCCGACGAGTCGCCGCTCGACACCGCACGCCGCGAGTTCGCCGAGGAGATCGGGCACGCCGCTCCTCAAGGTGAGGTCATCGAACTCGGTGACGTGCGCCAGAAGAGCGGCAAGGTCGTCACCGCCTTCGCTGTCGAGGGAGACCTCGACGTGTCGACCGTCGTCAGCAACACCTTCGAGATGGTGTGGCCGCCGCGGTCGGGGTGTATGCAGACATTTCCCGAAGTCGATCGGGCGCAGTGGTGTGGCCTCGACGAGGCGCGCGTGAAGCTGAACCCCGCGCAGGCGGAGTTCGTCGATCGACTCGAATCGGCGCTCGGCAAGCAGTGAACCTCCACAACCAGTGAACCTCCACAACCACTGGACGCCGCCTTTCACCGTTCGCTGACAACCATTGTCGTTAAGGGTGTGGTGTCACTACGGTGGGTTGCATGACAGATCATGCGGCGGGTTTCAGGTTAATCGGCTTGTTCAATTCGATCGGAACCGATTTCGACGCCTTGCGACCGAGTCTGTGGGGCCTGCGGGTCAGGCTCTGGTCGACGAACTCGACATCCGGCCAGGGGAGCGCATCCTCGACATCTGTTCGGGGACCGGAGCGAGTGCGCTACCCGCTGCTCGGGCTACCGGATCGGCAGGCACGGTCGTCGCAGTCGATTTCGCGTCCGAACTACTCGACATCGCCGCTGCCAATGCGGCTGACGAAGGTCTGGAGATCGACTGCGTCGTCGCCGACGTCACGGCATTGAAAGCCGGAACATCGCCCTGCGTAACACCTTTCGACGTGGTGGCGTGTTCGTTCGGGATTTTCTTCCTTCCGGACATGGACGACGCCGTGCGCAACGTGTTGAGTCTGCTGCGCCCGGGAGGGCGGATGGGGGCGTCGATCTGGCACGCCGACAGCCTTCGTGAGTTCAGCGAGATCTACCGCGCATCGGTTGCGGAGGTGGCAGGCGAAACGTCACATCAAGGGCCGCGTAGCGGGAGTCGGATGCCGATCAGTCATATCGACACCGAAGAGTCTGTCTCGCAATGGTTCACGACGTTGGGCGCCCAGAAGGTCGACACGTCGGTGTACCGACTGCGCATCGAGTGCACGCCGGACTTCGCCTGGAAGTTGGTGGTGGGCACGGGGATGCGTGGCGCACTCACACCACTCGACGACGAGCAGATCGCACAGGTGCGGCAGGTGTTCCTCGAACGGCTGGCATCCGAGGGGCCCGCAGAGGTCAACTGCGACACACTGATCGCGGTGGCGACGGTTTGAATCGCCACCGCGGTCAATGGTTGTGTCGGGCGGTTGCGCGGGCGGTAGCCGATCTAGGTGACCGTGATTCCGCCGTCGACCGCGATCGTCTGGCCGGTGACGTAGCCGCCTGCGGCCGAGCTCAGCCAGATCGCCGTGGCCGCGAGTTCCGAGGGATCTCCCATACGTCCCAGCAGGACTCGCGGCATCTGCGACTCGATGTATCCGGGTGCGTAGGTGTCTGTCATCTCGCTCTCGAAAAACCCGGGTGCAATCGCGTTGACGCGGATACCCTTTCGAGATCCCCACTGTTGGGCCAGATCGCGGGTGAGGCCGACGATGGCAGCCTTGCTCGCCGCATAGGCGGCCTGGGGGAGACCTGCGGTGGTCAGGCCCAAGATGCTGGAGATGTTGACGATAACGCTGCCCGGCTGCATGACTCGGCCCGCGGCCTGAGCCATCCAGTACGAGCCGTTGAGGTTGACGTCGATGACCGAACGGAACTGCTCCGGCGTCTCACGCGTTGCCGGTACCGCGGTGCCGATGCCCGCGTTGTTGATGAGGATGTCGACGCGGCCGAAAGTTTCGACGGCGCTGTCGATCACGCGCTGGCAGTCCGCGGGGTCGGAGACATCTGCCGCCACGGTCAGGGCTTTGCGTCCGAGTGCCTCGACCTGTGCTGCGGTCTCGGTCAGCCGGTCGGCGCGTCGGGCGGCGAGTACGACGTCGGCGCCTGCCTCCGCGAAGGCCGTGGCGAAGCGTACGCCGAGTCCCGACGAGGCGCCGGTGACGACGACGACCTTGTCGGTCACGTTGAACAGATCGAGTACTGACATGAAGTCTCTCCTGAGTCGATCGTGCGGGGATGTGTTGTGGGTCAGAATATTTCGGGACGCGCGTCGAGCGTCGTGCGGTCGAGCGCTGCGAGCAGGTCGAACTGGGCGTCGACCTTCGGTAGCTCATAGGTGAAGAAGTACTGCGCTGCGACGCGTTTGCCGTCGTAGAAGTCTCCGGTCTTGTCTGCGACGGCGAGCAGTTGCTCGAGCCACATCCAGGCGATGACGATGTGTCCGGTGGCTTCGAGGTATGCGGTGGCGTTCGCGAGCGAGACCGCGACATCTCCTGCCGACCACACCTGCCCGGTCACGGTGACGAGTCGTTGGACGCGACTGCGCAATTCGTCGGCGAGAGCCGCAGTGGCGGGAGTGGAGCCAGCGCGGTCGGTGGTCTGGGTGATCGTGTTCGCGAGCAGTTCCAGGCCGGCTCCGCCATTCATGATGACCTTGCGGCCGAGCAGGTCGAGTCCGTGGATGCCATGTGCGCCCTCGTGGATGGGGTTGAGACGGTTGTCGCGGTAGAACTGCTCGACGGGGAACTCGCGGGTGTAACCGTAGCCGCCGTGAATCTGGATGGCGAGATCGTTTGCGGTCAAACACCATTGGGACGGCCACGACTTGGAGATCGGCGTGAGGACATCGAGCAGCAGGCCCGCTCGAGTTGCCTCGCTTGCGTCTCCGGTCCGCTGCAGGTCGACGAGCTTGCCGGAGTACAGGCCGAGCGCGAGTGCCCCTTCGACATAGGCCTTCTGCGCCAACAACATCCGTTTGACGTCGGCGTGCTCGATGATCGGGACGGGCTTGGAGGTCGGGTCCTTCTGGTCGACAGGACGCCCCTGCGTGCGAACCTTGGCGTACTCGAGGGATGTGAGGTAGCCCGCGTAACCCAGTGATGTTGCGAGGAATCCGACGCCGATGCGCGCCTCGTTCATCATGTGGAACATGTACTGGAGGCCTTTGTGCTCCTCGCCAACCAGGTAGCCGACCGCGCCGGGAACGGAGTGAGCGGGCGGGTTTTGTTCAGCGCCGGTGGATTCCGCGCCGGAGTTTTGTTCAGTGCCGTAGGTGCCGTCGCCGAAGTTGAGGAGGCAGTTGGTGGTCGCGCGCTGGCCCATCTTGTGGTTGAGGCCGACGAGTGCGACGTCGTTGCGGGTGCCCTCCGGCAGGTACTTGGGAACGATGAACAGCGAGATGCCCTTTACTCCCGGCTTGCCGCCCGGAGCCTTGGCGAGCACGAGATGCACGATGTTCTCACCGAGTTCGTGGTCGCCTGCCGAGATCCACATCTTGGTTCCGGTGATGCGGTAGGTGCCGTCGTCAGTCGGTGTCGCCTTGGTCGTGATGTCGGCGAGTGAGGATCCGGCCTGCGGCTCGGACAGGCACATCGTGCCGAAGTAGCGTCCCTCGACCATGGGGCGAACCCAGGTGTCGATCTGTTCTGGTGTGCCGTACTCGGCGATCAGATTGGCGTTGCCGATCGTGAGGAACGAGTACGACGACATGCCTGCATTCGCCGCCTGGAACCACGACTGCGCAGCGAGACTCACGACGCTCGGCAATTGCATGCCGCCGAGCGATTCGTCGAACGAGCCCGCGCCCAGGCCCGCCTTGATGAACTCGGCGATGCCCGACTGGATTTCGTAGGGCAAGACGACGGCACCGTCGTCGCCGACGTAGGGCTCCTGGGTGTCGCCGAGTCGGTTGACCGGCGCGAAGCGTTTGGTCGCGAGGTCGGCGGCGAGTTCGAGCACGGCGTCGAATGTGTCTCGGGAGTGTTCGGCGAAGCGTTCGCGCTCGGTCAGTGACTCGACGTCGAGCCACTCGTAGAGCATGAATTCGAGGTCGCGCTTGGAGATCGGTTCGGCCATGACACTTTCCTTGAGGCAGCGGATTGCTGGCTGCTCGACACGACGATCGGGTCACACGATCCGAAGTCCGACGTGACGGAATCGTCGTCCTAAGCAGTCGCTCATTTTATGAGCACTCGCTTATACTGCCTGGTGTGCCGGTTTGGGTCAACCATCAGGCGGGAATTCGACGAGCGAAACGGGGTGACGGCGACGTGACGACGCGGGAGTCGGCTGCAGCGCAGCGCATACGCGATGCGGCAATTGTGTCGTTCGCCCAACTCGGCTATGCGGGCACGTCGACGCGGCAGATCGCTGCCTCGTTGAAGATGAGCGCCGCGGCGATGTACCCACACTTCCGGTCGAAAGAGGACCTGCTGTACTCGATCGCCCTCGACGGACACCGCAGCGTCTACGAGGCGCTACGCGAAGTCGACGATCCGTCTGACCCGTACGCGGTTCGTCTGGAGAACGTCGTGAGTGCCTTCGCGCGGTGGCAGGCGGAGCACCACGAGCTGGCCAAGGTGGTCCAGTACGAACTGGGTGCGCTCACCGCCGATCACTACCGTTCGATCAGCGCGGTTCGACGCAAGACGACCGCAATTCTCGCGACGATCGTCGCCGGAGGGGTCGCGGCCGGGGAGTTCGCGGCCGACGACCCGGACGATGTGGTGCTCGCCATCTCATCGCTGTGCGTCGACGTGTGCCGCTGGTTCCCCAGTCGAGATCACCGCGACCCCGGCACGCTGGGCACCGCGTACGCGCGTATGGCCCTGCGCATGGTGTTGGCGCGCGAGGGTTGATTCGAACAGGGTTGATTCGACGCCCAACCACGTCAGCCCCGCCACCGGATGTACGGTGCGGGGGGCTGACGGGTTGCTGACGGGTTGCGGTGCAACAGGATTGGCGGCGACGCCGCAGCCAGTCAGGCTGCGTCAGACAGCGGCGGGTCGACGCCGCCAGGCGAGTCGGGTGCGGCCGGCGGGTCCGGTTCAGGTGACGCGCCGGGGTCGGATGGCCCGCCGGGGTCCGTCGGCGGGTCCGGGTCGAGTTGGAGTGGTCTGGGTGGGTTCCACGTGAAGTCGACGCGCTTCTCGCGGGCCGGGGTGTCGTCGGTGAGCATGCTCGCCACCAGTCGCAGTTCGACGCCGGTGAAGATCTGCTCATACGCGCTCGGCGTATCCGTTTTCCGGCGTGGCGATACAGCAGCGCCGCCAACGCTGGGTTCGCCTGCGCCGGTCATGCCGCTCGAACTCGCACCGCCGGCCGTTGTAATTCCTGCAGGATGCCCGGTGGTGTCGGTCGCGGTGTGTTCGGCGTTGATCTGCTCGGTGCCGGTGTGCGCGGTGCCGGTGTGCTCGGAGGCGAGGTAGTCGCGGAAGTCGGCGGCCACGTCGGCCATTCGGTTCACATGTTCACGATTGGGTGGCATGCCGGGACTGGCGTTCAACCGCCACGCCACTCGTCCGGTGTCGGGACCGTCGGTGATCATTCGCGTTGTGTACTGGCCGATATTCGGTCCGACCTTGCTGTTGTGCACGTCGCATGCGGGCACCAGTTGGTCGATATCGGTGAGTCCACCCTTCGCCCAGTCCTTGGCGGCGTGATGCATCTGTACTCGCGACGCGGGTTGGGTACAACCCGGTGCTGAACACATCCCGCCGCCATCGGAGGCGAACGAGGCGAAGCGTTGTCCGAGGGTGGCGATCCTTTTCGATCGACCCAAATACAGTGGCACGCTGGTGTGTTCGGCGAACACTGCGAGGAATGGCTGCGCGCCGCTGGTGGCAGCCATCTCGATCAGATCCTTGATCGGCAGTAGCGCTCCGGAGGCGGTCTGCGCCAAACCAGCCTGCTGCTCGAGTTCGGTGAGACTGGTTTTGACGATCACCTGGATCGGCAGCCCGCGATGAGACTTGCCGAGCATGCCGGAGTCGAGCACACGAGCCAGCAGCGCAGAGAAGGCGTCATGATTGCGTTGCGCTGCCGATCGCTCGTCACGTTGTGCCGCTGCGCGGAGCAGGTCGGGATCAGCCGAACCGACAGGTCCTGACGGCGAGTCGGGATCATCGGGATTGTTCATACCGGGTTTGCCCCACGCATCCAGCACCGCATCCAGACGCGCGCGTGCGGCCGGATCGAGATCGGCGGTCAGCCGTGACATCAGTTGCGCATCTTGCCGATTCACCCAGAACGCACGACGACGCTTGCGGTCTTTGGCGTCTGTCAGTGAGCCGTCGGGATCGAGATGGGCCAACAATCGTGCCCCGAGACTGCTGATTTCAGCCGGAGTGTATGAAGTCGCATAATCTGCCATCTGCACCTCGGCTGCCGCACGCGTCTCTGCGGGAACGGCGCGAGGGATCTTGTTGAGCACATCGATGACGGCCCGTGCATGTGCGGGCGCCACCAATCCCTGCGCCACACGCTCGGCCAGGGTTGGACACTTCGGGGCCACTCGCTCACCCAGTATCGAGGTGAACGTGCCGGTTTCGGCGATCAGCCAATACCTGGCCGCAGGGTCACCGACGTGCAGATGACTGGCCAAAAACCCACTTAGATTGCGGTAGCCCAGCCTACGGTCGGCACTGCGATCAGACACCTCGACCACCAGACGGTCGGTCACAGCTCCCGAGGTGCGCCGAGCCAGCCGCTCGGCAACCTGCGCAGCTTCTACGAGGACTCCGTCCGACAGCGCCGACGCATCAACCTCAGCCAACGTGTCCAAGGCTGCTGACAGACGTGACAGTTGCTCAGCCACCGCGGCATCGGCCGAACCTGGCACGGTTGAAGCCAAAGCGGAAGGCGTGCTGAGGTTTTCGTCGATCTGCTCGTCGTGAAATTCTGTGGCCATCTGTTCTCACCCCCGCCCGTGAGTATCCGTTACAGAGAATCGGCTGCCGAGATCGAGCCGATCAGCCTCTTCGAATATGTGTTCTATGCTACCTGACGAAACGGGCATCCGCCAGGAGAATCCGAACAGTCTTTCGATGAGAGACGGTGTCCTCTTCGGGTGTGATCTCATCTCCCAGAACACCGCGGAGACGCTTCAGCTCGCAAGTCCCCGCACGGCTGTGGCGCGACTACAGAGCGTCGCGAACAGGCCAAGCTGAGCGAACGGGGTGCGGCAGAACCGTTGCATCGCCTTACGTCCCAACCTGCTTACACTCAATTGTCACGTCGAGCTGGGGAGTCATCCGGTCGGAGCTTCATCGTTTCCGGTGGGCCGCAGCGCATACGACGGGGGCACCGTGCCGTTTTTGTAGTAGTAGAACCAAATGTCGGCTGCTTCGGCAGCAGCGAAGACCTCGTTCGGATAGACCCGCGTCGGGTACTCACCCACGTGGATGGTCACTGATGGTGGCGACGTCAAGTCCGCTGCCGGTGGCCGCCCTACCGTGAATAGTCCCGTACGGCCTTGTCCGCCCGGTAGTCGAACCTCGACAGTCATTTCCTGAGCGCTGCCGCCCACTTGTAGAAAAGCTGTCTTGGCGTCATCGATTTCTGCGTCGGTGAAGTCTTGTTGCCAACCGGGACGGGGCAGCCGCCACATGACTCGTGCGTAACGCGTTCGACCATCGAGCGCATCGAGCGGCGTACGAAACGAGTAGAGCGTCTCGTTCGGTCCCAACCACATCTCGTAATCCATCGCGTTGACCACGTGCGTCGGAACTGCCATGGCTAACTCACCTACCCCTCACCGCTCCCGATTTCAAACGCGACGCTGCGCTCGTGTGCGGATTTTTATCCTGCGCTGTCTAGTCGGATGAGGATTCGCCGCTTGTGAACGGGCGCAGCACATAGGAGTCGGGGACAGTGTCGTGCGTGTAGTAGTAGAAGCAGAGGTTTGCTGCTTCGGTGGCATCGAAGACTTCGTTTGGGTACACGAGTGTGGTGTGGTCGGCAACTGCAATCGTTATTGACGGGGGGCTGGTTGTGTCCGCAGCAGGGGGTCGTCCAACGGTGAACAGTCCCTCGATCCCGCGTCCCCCTCGGAAGCGAACTTCCACTGTCATTGCGGATGCGCTGCCTGCCACTTGCAGGAATGCTTCCTTTGCGTATTCGATATCGGTCTGAGTGAAGTCCTCCGACCAGCCGGGGTGGGGCAGCTTACAGATGAGTTCGGTGTATAGCTTGTGGCCATCAAACTGTTGCAGAGGTATGAGAAAGGACCCCAAGTCATCGTCAGGACCGATAAAGGACCTTAGTCCTGGGCTGTCGATCAGATGTGTCTGCATTGCCGAATTCAGCCTTCTCCCTTTTCGCCTGGAACCTCGATGTCTCGAATCCTAGTGACCTTTACCGTACGGCCGTCGGGGAGCTTCACTTCAGCGGGAGCACCGCCTTTTGCCTTGTCATCGAATGTGCGTTGACGCCTAGGTCTTGTGGCGTTGTCGGCACTGAAGTGTCTTGGGTCTGGTGGAGACCGTGATCTCACCGGGAGGACGGATATGGGAGCACCACGGAAGTTCGATCAGTAGACCCGTGAGCCGGCGGTTCGGATGTATCACGACCGTTTGAAGGAGGCGGCCGAGTCGAAACTCGGCGCCAGTAAGCACGTTGGTGGCCTGTTCGACGTCAAACTGCGACGTTGCCCAACTGGATCGAGAAAGACGCCTGCTGGATTCAGGGCCGGGCGCGCAGACGGTCGCCGAGCATGAAGCCGAGGTCCACCGGACTTCGGCGTCAGTTTGCCGAATTGCCTAGAACTAATGAGATTTTGAAGGCTGCTTCAGCGCTTTTCGCAGCGGCGGACATCGACCGCGGACCGCGGTGATCGAGGACACGACATACGATGCCACAGGGCTCCGCCCGGCTCTGTCAGCTACCTCGCGGACGTTATTCTCAACCGCGCGCGATCCACGTCGTCTTGAGTCCGGTGAACTTCTCGATCGCGTGGACCGACAGGTCGGAACCGAACCCCGATGCCCCGAAGCCGCCGAAAGGTGTTCCGGGAGAAAGGGCGTCGACAGTGTTGATCGAGACGGTTCCGGCGTGCAGATTGTCCGACATCCGCAGTGCGCGATCGAGATTCGAGGTCCATGCCGATGCTGCAAGCCCGAACGGAGTGTCATTGGCCAGGGCGACTGCCTCGTCCTCGGAATCGAACGCGATCACCGCCAGCACCGGGCCGAAGATCTCGTCGGTCATCACCGCCGAATCGGCGGGAAGGTCGACGACGACGGTGGGCTCCATGAAGCACCCGACGTCGCCGATTCGGTTGCCGCCAAGTGCTATTCGTCCGTCTTCGCGCGCCTGATCGACGAAGCCGAGGACGAGGTCGAGTTGCTTGCGCGTCACCATGGCGCCCGTTGTCGACGCCGGGTCGAGCGGGTCGCCAGGCAAGTAAGCCCCAGCCTTCTCGACAACCTTGTCGACGAATTCGTCGAGTATTTCGCGCTGCACCAGAAGTCGGCTGTTGGCAGAGCAGACCTCGCCCTGATTGCCGAAGATGCCGAAACAGGCCATCTCTGCGGCGGCGTCGAGGTCGGCGCAGTCGGCGAACACCAGGTTGGGGCTCTTGCCGCCACACTCGAGCCAGACCTGCTTCATGTTCGATTCTGCGCTGTAGGCCAAGAACTTCTTTCCGACCTCCGTGGAGCCGGTGAATGTCAGGCACTGCACGTCGGAGTGGAGTCCGAGCGCACGACCGGCGTCGGCGCCCAGGCCCGGCACGACGTTGAAGACGCCGGGTGGGATCCCGGCTTCGACCGCGATCTCGGCCAAGCGCAGAGCCGAAAGCGGGCTTTCCTCAGCAGGTTTGAGGACGACGGTGTTGCCCGCGGCCAGTGCGGGTGCGACCTTCCATGCTGCGATGTCGAGCGGAAAGTTCCAGGGCACAACTGCGCCGACGACGCCGAGCGGTACCCGGCGAACCATGGCGACGCTGCCGTCGGCGGTCGGGGGCAACTCGCCCGGGATCTTGTCGGCCACCTCGCCGTAGAACCGGAAAACGGCTGCGGCGCCGGGGACTTCGACCTCGTACGAATCGCGGATCGCCTTGCCCATCTCCAGCGTCACGAGCGTCGCGAGTTCCTCGGCATGCTGTTCGATCAGGGTGGCGAAGCGGATGAGTACCGTCCCGCGCTCGCCGGCGGACAGCTTCGACCAGCGCCCGTCGTCGAAGGCTCGACGCGCAGCGGCGACGGCGACGTCGACGTCCTCGGCGTTGCAGGCGGCGACGGAGGCGAGCACGGTGTCCGTCGCAGGGTTCACGACGTCGAAGGTCGTGCCGGACTGTGCGGAGAGCCACTGGCCATCGATGAACGCCTGGGAGCAGAACGCGATCTCGCCTGCGCGCGCGGACCAGTCGATCGAGGTGAGGTCGGGTAGATCGGTCATGACTCTATCGTGACGGGAAATCGTGAAGCGCGATAGATCAGGCAGCGCCGATTTATCTGACGTTCTACATCGGTCTGGTCGATGTAAGGGGGCGCCGACGTGGTACGGCTGCCCGTCAGCGCCGAGAACGTATAGCGCAACGAGGTCATCTGTTCTCTAGATGTAAAAGTCCGGAACTTTCTGTTTTCCCGGTGATGCTGATCGCCTCGATACTTGCTGAACAGCCCCGACGCCGTGGCCGTGGCTCGCTCCGAACCGCACACCGTGACACCCGCCAGACACACGCGCACAGGCCGATCCAGTGCCGCCCACACAGAGCAGAGGTATCTCCCGATGAACACGTCAACCCAGCCGTCGACGGGCGCAGCGCCGTCGGTGGAGCGCCGCACCATCGACCACATTCCGCACGACGAACGGCACGGCCGCGCGCGCGACATCTTCACCGTGTGGTTCGGCTCGAACATCATGCTGCTGACGATCATCACCGGAGCGCTGGCCACCACCGTGTTCGGGCTGCCCTTCTGGGCGGGCGCGATCGCAGTCGTCGCTGGCAATCTCGTGGGCGGTGTGGTCATGGCGCTGCACGCGGCGCAGGGCCCGCAGATGGGTGTACCCCAGATGCTCCAGACCCGAGCACAATTCGGTTCGCTGGGCAGCCTGCTCGTGGTGGTGCTCGTCGTCTTCATGTATCTGGGATTCTTCGCGTCGAACGCGGTGCTCGGCGGCAAAGCCTTCGCCGAAGTGACCGGGCTGCCGGACAACTGGGCGATCTTCATCATCGGTGCCATCAGCGTCGTCGTGACGATGATCGGCTACAAGCTGATTCACTCCATGGCGGCTGTGCTGTCGGTGGTCGCGGGCCTGGCGCTCCTCCTCGCGTTCGTCTGGATGATCGGTGTCAATGGGTTGCCGACGGATACCTGGCACAGCAGCGGGTTCACCTGGGCAGGCTTCATGGCCACGTTCTCCGCAGCGGCGTTGTGGCAGATCGCCTACGCGCCCTACGTGTCGGACTACACGCGCTATCTGCCGCGCGACACCGGAGTGAAGACGGCCTTCTGGGCAACCTATGCGGGATGTGTTCTCGGGTCGGTACTTCCGATGCTGCTCGGTGTGCTGATCGGCGCCGCTCTGCCCGACTCCGACACCCTCGCGGGCATGGGAACGTTGACCCATGGGATCTCCACGGGGCTGTTCCTCGTCTTCGCCGTCGGTATCAGCGTCACCAACGGCATGAACCTCTACTGTGGCGCGCTCTCCACGATCACAGTGGGACAGAACATCTTTCCTCGATGGCGAGCACAGGCGACGAGCCGTGCAGTCATCGCGCTCGTGCTGTTCGCCATCGCGATGCTGCCTGCTCTGCTCAGTGCAGACGACTTCCTGGCCAACTACGCCAACTTCTTGGCCCTGCTCCTCTGCGTCCTGATTCCCTGGACCGCAGTCAATCTCGTCGACTACTACCTCCTACGCCACGGCGAGTACGACATCGAATCACTCTTTCGTCGCGACGGCGGTGTCTACGGTCGATTCAACTGGATCGCCATTGCGTGCTACGTGATCGGTATCGGAGTTCAGATTCCGTTCCTCTCGACGACTCTGTGGACCGGTCCGTTGGCGAAAGAGATTGGCGGCGTCGATATCTCGTGGATTGTCGGGCTCGCTGTCATCTGCCCGCTCTACTACGTCCTGATGGCCACCCGTAAGAGCGAGGCGCCGGCGAGCGCGAACCTGGCGTCAGAGCCGGCGGCATGAGCAATCCTGACAACCCCGGTTCTCCTGACAAGTCCAGTGCTCCTGACTATCTCGTCGTAGGAGGCGGCACGGCAGGCTGCATCGTGGCGGCTCGTCTGAGCGAGGACCCCGCGGTGACGGTCACGGTCCTCGAGGCCGGCCCGAGTGACGAGCACGAGCCCCGCGCCCGCTCGATTCGACGGTGGGCGGAGATGCTCGAGAGCGAGTACGACCAGGACTACCGCAGCGTGCCGCAGGAGCGCGGCAACTCCGGAATTCGTCAGGCGCGCATGCACATCCTCGGAGGCTGCGCGACGGCCAACACGATGATCACGTGGCGACCGCTGCGCGCAGACATCGACGAGTGGGTCGCGCTGGGGGCCGACGGTTGGGACGCCGATACGCTCGGCCGTTGTTTCGACAAGCTCGTCACCCCCATTGCGCCCGTCGCGGAAGCCGATCGCAATCCGTACGTCGCCGACGTCGTCGACGCTGCTCGCTGCGCTCTCGACGTGCCGGCCCGAGCCGGCTGGAATCGCGACGCCGACTTTGCGAACACGGGGGAGGGTGCCGGATTCTTCGACATCGGCTACACCCCCGAATCCAACCTACGATCGTCGACCTCGGTGCACTATCTGCACCCCGTACTCGCCGAGCGATCCAATCTGACTGTGCTGCACCATGAACTGGCCAGTTCGATCATCTTCGACGGCGACCGCGCCGTCGGAGTGCGGACCATCGCGCGCGACGGTAGCGAGAACGATCACTTCGCGACGCGCGAAGTGATCGTCTGCGCGGGTGCGATCGCTTCACCCGCACTGCTACAGCGCTCAGGAATCGGCCCGAGCGACGTGCTCACCCGGGCGGGAGTGCCGGTGCGCGTCGTCGCACCCGGCGTCGGTGAGAACCTCATGGATCACGCCGAAGGACTCATCGTGTGGGAGACCGATCGCGACGTGCCGTCGACCTGCGCCACCGGGTGGGACGCGGGTGCTGCGTTGCGCGTCGACGAGTCGAGTCCCGCCCGTCCCGACGTGCTCATGCATTTCCCGGTCGAGGCCGTCGCGGATCATGCCGTCAGCTACGGCGTCGACATGCCTGAACGGATCATCTCGATCGCGCCGAACGTAGCAAAGCCGCGCAGCCGCGGCCGGGTCCAGATCGTCGACGACGATCCGTCGACCCCGCCGTCGATCGACTACCGGTACTTCACCGACCCCGACGGGGTGGACGAGGCGATGCTCGTGGCGGGCATTCGTGCCGCACGACGTATCGCGGCAACCGCACCGATGTCGAAGTGGGTTGTGCGCGAGGTGTTCCCGGGCGAGGCCCTGCAGTCCGACGACGAACTGTCGTCGGCACTGCGGGCCACGCATCAGACGGTCTACCACGTATCCGGAACCTGCAGGATGGGATCAGACGACGACCCGATGGCCGTGCTGGACCCATCGTTGCGAGTTCGTGGGGTCAGTGGGCTGCGTGTCGTCGATGCCGCTGTCTTCCCGACGCTCACCTCGGTCAATCCTGTCGGCACCATCATGAGCGTTGCCGAACGCGCCGCGGAGATCATCGCTGCTCAACAGTGAGCGGGTTGGTGCGTCGCGACTTTCTCGCGACGAGGTATCCGGCGGTGGCGATCAGGGTGAGTACGGCCAGAGTCCCGAGCGTGAACGCCTCGAAGCGGACGCGTGAGACCTTCCAGGTGTCGAGGAACGCGTAGTCGAGGCCGAACAGGCTCTCCAGGGTGCCCGGGAAGACCGCGACCCAGACCCCGAGTGCCGCCCAGAATGTCGCGAGTCCCGCCGCGATGCCCATGCCGATGGTTCCGCCGGGGACGGCGTAGGGCCGCGGCGTGTTCGGATGGTTGATGCGCAGGCGGAATGCCGCGGGAAAGACGAAGAGGTAGGCGATCAGCGACGTCGAGATGGTGATGGTGAGCACCACCGTGAACGTCGCTGCGCTGTCACCGCCGGAGAATACGACGCCGACGATCATGAACGCCAGGGCGATCACGCCGGTGAAGATGCCGACCCGAATCGGCGAACCCGTCTTGGCGTCGAACTTCGCGAAGTAGGGGAAGAAGCCGCCGTCGCCGGCGGCCACCGCCAACGCGCGGTTCGCGGCCATCGCCCAGGTGGCGCCGGTGATTCCGAGCGCGATGATGAACGCGATCACCGCAACTTTCACGAGGATCGACGCCGCTGACCCGTAGACACCGAAGACGGTGTCGAGTGCAGCCATGAAACCCCCGATACCGGTGATCTTGTCGCTCGGCAACACCAGCAGCAGTGCCAGTACCGGCAGCGCGTAGACCATCAGACCGATGCATCCGCTCATCGCGATACCGCGCGGAACGTCGCGCTGCGGATTCTGCATCTCGCCGCCCGCCTGGCTGGGAACCTCGAAACCGACGAGGGAGAACAGGAGCAGCGGTACGAGGCCGAGGAAGCCGCCTAGCGTCGGCGACCAGGTGACCGAGCCGATTCCGTTGAATCCGTGCTGAATTCCGTAGATGACAGTCGTCACGAGGAACACGGCGGCCAGGATCAGCTTGAGGTAGGTCCCGAGTTGCAGCACTGCCCTCGCCCGGCGCATCGACAGCAGCGTCACTGCGACGGCTGCCACGACGAAGAGCGTCTTGAAGAGAAAGTCGCCCGCGGTGCCCGAACCGATCGGATGGATGAACGTGCTCCATGCTTCAGTGCTGATGAAGGCGAGCGACCCGCCGATCCACAACGGGTTGATCGACCAGTACATGACTGTGGCGATGGACGCGGGTAGACGGCCGAAGGCGCGCTTGACCCACTCGAACAGTCCGCCCTCATCGGGAAATGCGCTACCCAGCTCCGAGGTGACGAGGCCGTACGGCACCATCCACAGCAGCGCCAACACGACGAGCCATGTGAAGGTCTCGCCGCCGAACGACGAGATCTCGCCCACCATGTCGAGGCTGATCAGGGCCGACAGGATCATGATCGGAACATCGAAGCGGCGCAACGAATGTCGGAGGTGAGGACCGCCTTGTTCGAGGTCGGGATGAATCTGCCCGGGATGCGCCTGTGTGGGATGAGCCCGTGTGGACGGCGCCTGGGCGGCGGGTGTCCGTCCCGGGTCGGAATGCGAGAGTGTCATGGTGCTCCTGGATGGAAGGGGATTCCTCGCGCGGCGTCAGATAGCCGTCGGGATGAGGCGAAGTTCTGTAGAGTCGGGGTTCTCGTGCATCGGCATTGATCGAGCCGATGCCGCGCCGGATCGTCTGTGAGGTCGTCGTGGCTGATTACACGTTGCGTCAGTTGGAGTATTTCGTCGCCGTGGCCGAGGCGGGGAGTATCACCCGCGCGGCGTCGGCGGTGCACCTATCGCAGTCGGCGATGTCGACGGCGCTGACCGATCTCGAAGGGGCACTGGGGATTCAGCTTCTTGTCCGTCATCACGCCAAGGGCATCACGTTGACTCCCGCAGGTCGACAATTGCTCGTGGCGAGCCGCCAGTTGTTGGCATCCGCGGCTGATCTTCGTTCTGCCGCACACGGATTGGGTGGCTCGCTGACCGGAACCCTGACGATCGGTTGTTTCGAGGTCATGGCGCCCTACCTCCTTCCTGAGTTGTTGTCCGTCGCAGCCGAGAAGCTGCCGAATCTGGAGTTGGTGACCACCGAGGTCGACATGGCCGACCTGGCCGAGGGTGTCGCGAACGGAACATTCGAGATGGGTATCGGATACGACCTCGTCGACGACCCGCGACTCAAACGATGGCCGCTGCGCCGTGTTCCGCCCTACGCTCTGGTCGCGGGCTCGCACCGACTCGCCAAACGACGGAAGGTCCGACTCGCCGACCTGGCCGACGAACCCATGGCGTTGCTCGACCTGCCACACAGCCGTGACTACTTCCGGCAGGTCTTCGCCGACGCCGGCGTCGAACCCGTTGTGCGCTACCGCTCGACGACCGTCGAGACCTGTCGCGCGCTGGTCGGACGTGGCTTGGCATACACGGTGCTCAACCTGCAGTCCGCCGTGCCGATGGCGCTCGACGGACATCCGGTCGCAGCGATACCCATCGCCGACGAGACGCCCGCGCTCACGATGGTCCTGCTCAATGCGATCGCCGCGCGACCGACCCGGCGTGCGGCAGTCGTCGCCGAACTGTGCCGAGATCTGTTCGGCGACACCTCCGCTCAGTGAGCGCATGCCTGGCCACCGACGTTCTCGCCGAGCACGCTACCCCCGACAACACTTCCCCCGACCATCGTCAGTTGTGCTGTGAGGCAACCGATATCCGGCGTTGTCGAGATGTCACCGGAGAGTGCGACGAGGTCGGCGTCCTTGCCGATCTCGATCGAACCGCTGTGTTCAGCGCAGTGGGCGGCGCGCGCCGCGCCGATCGTGTAGGCATCGACGGCGGTCCGCAGAGTGAGGGCCTGCTCGGCGACGAGCGGCACGGTGCGAGCGTCGGTGCCGATTGCATGTGGATCGGCGGCAGAACCGGTCCGATTCACTGCGGTGTGGATTGCCCACAGCGGATTGGGGTCGGTGACGGGCCAGTCGCTGCCCATCGCCAGCGTTCCACCGGCCGCGCTGATCGAACCGAAGGGGAAGTGCCATCGCTCGCGGTCGGCGCCCAGTAGCGGGAGCTTGCGTTCGACGATCTCGATGTCGCGGCGAGCCCACAGTGCCTGGATGTTCGCCATCACGCCGAGCGCTGCGAAGCGTGGAATATCCTGCGGGTCAACCACATCCAGATGTGCGATCTGGTGTGCGGCGTCGAACTGTGGATTGGCGGCGCGTGCGGCACCGAGCGCATCGAGGCATTCGCGGACCGCGCGGTCGCCGACTGCGTGCATGTGGATGTGGAACTCGTCGCGTGCGAGGAGTGCGCAGACCTCGTTCAGTTCTGCCGGGTCGATGAAGGAGAGCCCGGTGGGGTCGGCCCCGGTCGGCAGGTCGGAGTAGGGCGCAAGCATTGCGGCAGTGCAGTTTTCGCAGATCCCGTCCTGCATCACCTTGACGGTGTCGACGTGAAACCGGCCGCCGTGCGCGAGTGCCCGGCGTTCGCGGAGTGCGTCGATCTGCGAGAGCCCCTGTTCGGCCGCCCACCACAATGCCCCGCACACGCGTGCGGTCAACTCTCCAGCCTCGTCCGCGGCGAGGAACGTTGCGAGTGTGTCCGAGAGTCCGAATGCGGGGATGTCGACGCCCGCGTCCTGCCAGCCGGTGACTCCGACGGAGTGCAGTCGACGCTGAGCTGTCAACAATGCCTCGCGCAGCACGGCGTCGTCGATCTCGGGCGCGAGCGCCTGGACGCTGTCGGCCGCCCGCTCGAACAGGACGCCGGTGGGTTCGCCCGCGGCGTCGCGCTCAATACGTCCACCCGTCGGGTCCGGTGTGTGCCGGTCGATTCCGGCGCCGGCGAGTGCGGCGCTGTTGACCCAGACGCCGTGTCCGTCGTGGCTGGAAAGCACAGCCGGTCGGTCCGTGACCACCTCGTCGAGGTCGGCACGTGTGGGCAGACCGCCGGGAAATGCGTCGCCATACCAACCACTTCCGGTGATGACCGGGGCATCGGGGTGTGAGTCGACGTAGGCCGCGATGGCCTCGAGGTAACCGCGCCGGTCATGTGCAAGCTCGGACAGATCACAGCGCAGCGCTGCGAGTCCGCCTGCCACTGGATGCACGTGCGCATCGATGAACCCCGGGAGTAGGCTTGCTCCCGCGAGGTCGTGGATGACGGTCGACGCCGAGACGAGGTCACGGTCGACGTCCGACGCGATCGCGACGATGGTGCCGTCGGACACCGCGACCGTGCTCGCCGGTGGCATACCGAGTGGTTGCCACACCGCGGCGTTGGTGAAAATGTGATCTGCGTACATCACCACTCCTGTGGTCAGTGGGGCCGTCAGGACACCGAGACCGGCGTGCTGAACACCGGCTCGATCGACAACCCGGTGACCTCACGGCGGAACGGCACCGGATCGTCGTTACGCGGCGCGTCGAGTTCCTCGGCGAACCGGTGTCCCGACCAGACTGCTGCAGCGATGGTCGACGGCGCCCAGGCGTCGCCGACACCGGTGACGCTGCTGACTCCCGCAGCGGCCCAGTCGTCGCCGCGCTCCTGCAGTTGGGTGTAGAGCTCGTCGTGGGGGAGACGTGCGGTCACCATGACGACGGCGTCGGCGTCGAGATGCCCTGTCCGACCGGTGAATCGGCATGCGGTCTGCACGCCTGACGCGTCGACAGCTGTCACGGCGGTGTCGGTGCATACGTCGACGCCGGCATCCATGATGCGCGCGCGGATGCGGTGAGCCTCCATGGTGTTGGTGGTCCACTGCGACACCTGGGGGACCGGGGTGACGAGCGTGACCGCGAAGCCTTCCTTGGCCAGCATCTCCGCGATGACAGCACCGAGGTAGTAGTGGTCGTCGTCGAACAGCACGACTCGCTTGCCGGTAGGCCGCGCCCCGGCCATGATGTCGTCCGGAGTGAAGACCGCTGTGCTGGAATCGATCTCGATGGGATGTGTGTGCCAGCGGCCGACACCGTCGTTACGCCACGACGCCCCGGTCGCGATCACGACGTGGTCGAAACCGTACTCGAGGATGTCGTCGGTGCTCATCGGCGATTCGCGATAGATCTCGACGTTGTCGAGCCGGTCGAGTTGCTGGAGCCGGTAGTCGATGACGCGAATCCATGCGGAGAGCCCGGGAAGCTTCGACTCGCGGGCCACACGGCCACCGAGCACCCGGCTCGCCTCGGTGAGCGTCACGGGATACCCGCGATTACCCAGTGCCCGAGCGGCTTCGAGGCCCGCCGGTCCCGCACCGACGACGAGCACCGAGGCGTCGGAGCCCTTCACCGAGATGCGCTCCGGATGCCAGCCGCGTCGGAATTCCTCACCCATTGTGGGGTTTTGCGTACACCGGATCGGCGACATGGTGAAATCGCCGGACACGCAGATGTTGCAACCGATGCACTCGCGGATGTCTGCGAGGTCACCGCGTTCGATCTTGTTGGGCATGAAGGGATCTGCGATCGACGGTCGAGCGGCGCCGATGAGGTCCAGGATGCCCGACTTCACGTGGCGCACCATGGTGTCGGGAGAGGTGAAGCGGCCCACTCCGACGACGGGCTTGGTGGTGAGTTGCTTGAGTCCGGTGACGTAAGGTTCCTGCTCGGCCTCGGGGCCGAAGCGCGAGGTCACCGAGTCGTCCTCCCAGCTTCCGAGCACGAGGTCCCAGAGGTCGGGATGCTCGCCGATCAGGCCGAAGACGTCTTCCATCTCGCTGCGGGTGATGCCGTCGTCGCCGAGCAGTTCGTCGACCGAGATGCGGCACGCGACAGCGGCTTTGCCGTCGGCGATCTCGCGGGTGTCCTCGAGGATCTCGCGGATGAGGCGGACACGGTTCTCGAGGCTGCCGCCGTACTCGTCGGTGCGGTTGTTGTATCGACGCGACAAGAAGTGGTGCAGACCGCCGATCGCGTGTCCCGCGTAGACGTAGACGATGTCGTAGCCGGCTTTCAGTGACCGATGGACCGAATCCGCATGCCATTTGCGCAGATCGACGATGTCGGCCTTCGTCATCGCACGGGCCTGCACCGGATCGAGATTCCACGAGACGACGGGCAGATGCTGTGGTGCCAGCGGAGTTTCGCGGCTGATCAGGTTGGGGCTGTTGAGTCCGTTGTGCGCCAGCTCGATTCCCGCGAGCGCACCGCCCTCGTGAATCTGCTCGGCGATACGCGCGATCGCGGGCATGTCCTGGTCGTCCCAGAGGCGAAGCTCGATGAACGGTCCGATATCCGAGGTGGGATGGATCTCGACCTGCTCGGTGCAGACCACGGCCCACCCGCCCTCGGCTTTTGTCCGACGCATCGCCGCCTCGCCGGACGGATCGCGGTACCCCATGCCGTTGCAATGCGGCACCTGGAAGAACCGGTTGCGGGCGGTGACCGGTCCGATCCGGACCGGTTCGAAGAGGATGTCGTAGCGATGGTCGCGCATGTGAATCTCCGTCGAGAGGTGCTGCGGCGTGAAAATGCTTGGCGCAGTGATCAGTTGTGGGCTGTGGAGTCGGCGTCGGGCAGTGGCGGCGACTCGTGTCATTCTTTGAGGTAAATCGCAAAGAATGAAATGACGGTATCGCGGTTTGTCCCATCGGGCAGCCCTGTTGCGGACATCTCACGGTGCGAACTTCCGAATTGGTTCATCGGGAGAACCGATGTAATCAGCGGAGTTGCCCCGACGTGGTGCAGGGCGGCAGTATCGGGACGTATGGCACGTCCACGCAATCAGCACGCGCGTCGCGCAGAGATCGTCGACGCCGCGACGCGTGCGATCGCCGCGCGCGGACTGATGGGACTGCGTATCAAAGACGTCGCCGACGCGGCGGGTCTGTCGCCAGGATCGATCACCTACTATTTCCCCGGGATCGACGAGTTGTTGCTTGCTGTGCACGAGGCTGCGGTCACGCGGTTCTATGAGACCCGACGCACCGCCGCCACCGACGTCGACGATCCGGTAAAGGCCCTGGCACGGCTCGTCGAACTCGGAATCTGTGACCCGGATGATCCGATGTCACCTGCGCTGTACGAATTGCATCTCTACAGTGCGCGCTCACCCGCACATGCCGAACTGATGTCAACGCTCTTCGACCTCGAGACCTCGCTCTACCGCGAGGCGATCGATGGGGGTATCGCGGAGGGTGTCTTCGCCGACGTCGACAGCGAACGCGTCGCCAGGGCCGCGGTGGCGCTCGAAGACGGATGCGGAATACACCTTGTCGGGCGCACCAGAACACTCGACGCGGCGAGTGCTCGCAGCGCCGTTATGCAGTATCTGCAGGCAGCGTTGCGGTGTCCGGATCTCGTGGTCGAGGAGAGTCCCCGCTGACGTCTGGACGCGCCGAATCGTGTGGCCGACAGAGGTTGTCGGGGTGGAGCGCGGTGTCGAGGGCGATGTCGTCGAGCAGTGCGGAGCGTCGGACGAGATCGGGAATCGACGCTCCGGTTGCCACTGCCTCCGCGACCAACGCGGTGGTCGCCTCGTAGCCGAGGACCGGATTGAGCGCGGTGGCGATACTGGCCGAGCCGTACACCGCAGCACGCATGCGGTCTTCTTTCGCGGTGATGCCTCGGATACAGCGTTCGCCGAGTACGTGCACCGCTGCGCGTAGATGGGTCAGTGACGAGAGGAGCGCCCGCGCGATGATCGGCTCGAAAGCGTTGAGCTGCAACTGACCTGCTTCCGCGGCGAGGGTCACCGTGAGGTCGTTGCCGATCACCTCGAAGGCCACCTGGTTCACGACCTCGGGGATGACCGGGTTGACCTTGCCCGGCATGATGCTCGATCCGGCCTGCACGGCGGGAAGCACGATCTCGCCGAAGCCCGCACGCGGACCAGAAGACAACAGGCGCAGATCATTACAGATCTTCGACAGCTTCACCGCGGCACGTTTGGTGACACCGGAGAGTTGTACGAAGGAGCCGACGTCTGACGTCGCCTCGACCAGATCTCCCGCGGTGGTCAGCGGCAGACCGGTGAGCTGTCGCAGGCGTTCGCATGCCTGCGCGGCGTAGGACGGGTGGGCGTTGAGTCCGGTGCCGATCGCGGTGCCGCCGAGATTGATCTCGGCGATGAGCGAGATAGCCTCGTCCATCCTGTCGGCGTCCTCGCCGATGGTGACCGCGAACGCGCCGAACTCCTGCCCCAGCGTCATCGGCACGGCATCTTGCAGTTGCGTACGTCCGAGTTTGAGCATGTCGCCGAATTCGACTGCCTTGTCGGCACATTCGGCCGCCAGTTCGCGCAGTGCGTCCGAGAGCCCACGGGCGCCGATTCCGAGCGCCACCTTCACGGCAGTGGGGTAGACGTCGTTGGTGCTCTGTCCGAGGTTGACGTGTTCGAGCGGGTGGAGCACGTGATAGTCGCCGCGTCGCTGCCCGAGCAGTTCGAGCGCCCTGTTCGCGATCACCTCGTTGGCGTTCATATTGGTCGACGTCCCCGCGCCGCCCTGGATCTGGTCGACGACGAACTGCTCGTGAAGCGATCCGGAGCGGATTTCGGTGCATGCCGTGATGATCGCGTCGGCGATCGGGGGATCGAGTAGTCCGAGCTCACGATTGGACTCTGCGGCAGCCTGTTTCACCGAAGCCAGGGCGACGACGAGATCGGGGTGTGTGGAGATGGGAACCGCGGAGATCGGGAAGTTCTCCATCGCCCGTGCGGTGTGCACCCCGTAGTAGGCGTCGGCGGGTACCGCATGATCGCCGAGGAGGTCGTGCTCGATGCGAACCGCACCCGCGGCGTCAGTGCTCATCTGTTGCCCCTAGCGATGACGTGCGAGTGCCGTTGGCCAGGAGCCTGTCGCGGATCGTATCGAGCAGGGCGGCGTCGACGACGGTTCCCGCCAGCGCGAGCGCACCCTGAGCGATCGCGGTCTCCGCCGCCGAGGTGAGTGTGGCAGCGGCGAATTCGGGTTGATGGTTGACCGCGGGCAGCGAGTCGATGCCGATGTAGGGGTGAATCGCAGGCAGCACCTGCGAGACATTGCCCATATCGGTCGACGCACGCGCCATGGTCGCGTCTGGTCCGGAGCCGAAGCTGCGTCCCGCCGCGAGTGCGCGGCGTTCGTAGCGGCCGAGAAGTTCATCGTCCGTGCGGAACTCGGCGTAGGGCTTCGACTCCGGGGTCACCGTGAGCGTCGCGCCACTGGCGAGTGCGCCCGCCTCGAAACATCGCATGACACGGGGTTCGACCTCGGCGAGTTCGGCAAGTGTTTCGGCGCGGACATACCAGCGTCCCTCGGTGTGCTCGGCGATGGAGTTGGGTGCCTCACCGCCGCGTGTCATCATGCCGTGCACGCGCACCGACGCCGGAAGCTGTTGGCGCAGAAGGCCGATGGCTACCTGAGCGATGGTGAACGCATCCGCGGCGTTGACGCCACGTTCGGGGTATGCGGCAGCGTGCGCTGACTTGCCGTGGTAGTCGATGTGGCTGTGCGACACGGCGAATGGCCGCGCGCGTGCGACGTCAGCCGGTCCGGGGTGAACCATCGCGGCGGCATGCTGAGCGGCGAATCCGCCCCGTTCGAGCAGTTCGATCTTGCCGCCACCGCCCTCTTCCGCGGGAGTGCCGATGACCGTCAGTGTCAGACCGAGGTCGTCGACGATCGGTGCCAGTGCGAGCGCCGCGCCGACGGTGATCGCAGAGATGAGGTTGTGTCCGCAGGCGTGTCCGAGTCCCGGCAGTGCGTCGTATTCGGCGCAGAGCGCGACGTGGAGGTCGCCGCTGCCGAGCGTCGCGGTGAACGCGGTCGGGAGGTCGCAGAACTGTTCGACGACGGTGAAGCCGCCGTCGGAGAGGGAACCGGCGACCCGAGCTGCCGAATAGGTTTCCTCCCAAGCGGTCTCGGGATTGTCGTACAAGTCGTGCGAGAGCGCGATCAGACTCGGGTGCGCCGACGCGATACGGCTGCCGAGTTCGGCGTCGAATCGATCGGGGGTGGCGTCGATGGTGGTCACAGGTCTCCCGGAACTCCGTAGGAGGGCGCACGCGTCGGGTCGACGCCGCGGACACGGTAGTCGTTCTTCTGCGGTTGCCAGATCTGCCAGAGCGAAGCGAGGTCGCCGAGCGGATCGTCGGCGAAGTCAACGCGCAGATCGGTCACCGGCCACGGCACGTCCTCGACGACCAGGAGGCCTGCAGAGTGCACCGGTCCTTCTTCGCCGCCGGCGTCGAGTGCGCTGTGTAGCCCGTCGAGCAGTCGTTGCTCGAATGTGTCGGCGGCACTGTCGGCATAGCCGTTCAGCAGCGACTCGAGCACAGACAGATCGGCGAGCATATTTCCCGCGGCCACCGCCTGATCGCCCTCGACGCCGCCGTAGGTGCCCAGGCTGCGAGCGCCGGAATGCAGCGCGGTGTGCCCGTGTGTGTCGACGACGCTCACCTGGCGGTACTCGGGGTGTTGCTCCGCGGAAAGCGCTGCGCTGAGCGCTTTCTCGGCGTCGAGGCCGTCGGAAAGTCGGTCGAGCACCGCGGGCCCGAGCGCGGGGTTGGTGACGTTTTGCGACGCCACCACTCCGACGCCTGCCCCAGGGTGTGCGCAGCGCGCTGCCACCGCGGGACTCGACGAGCAGACGATGATGCCGAACGCGCCACTTGCGGGGTCGCGCGCCACGAGTGACATCGTCATCGTGCCGCTTCGCTCTGCTCGCTGAGAACTGCGGTCGCATCGATCTCGACGAGCCATTCCGGCCGCGCGAGTGCGTCGACCACCAGCCCGGTCGACACCGGATACACGCCCTTGAGCCAACGGCCCATCACCCGGTAGACCGTCTCGCGGTACCGGATGTCGGTGAGGTACACGGTCACCTTGACGATGTCGCGCAGCGAGCTGCCCGCCTCGTCGAGCAGCATGGCGATGTTGCTCATCGCCTTCTCTGCCTGCACCTCGACGTCGCCGATGCCCACCGATTCGCGAGTGTCGAGATCTTGGCCGATCTGGCCGCGCAGGTACACGACGCCGCCCGCGACGACGGCCTGGCAGAGGTCGTTGTCGAGGTTCTGTTCCGGGTAGGTCTCGCGGGTGTTGAAGGGACGGATCCGGGTGTGGGTGACGTCAGGGCTGACGGCGGCGCTCATGGGTCGCTCCTCGTGCTGCGGCTGGTGGAGTAAATGAAGTGGGCGGGGTTTGCGTGTTGGCAGATTACGGCGATTTCAGGAAACAGCTTGCGCGGCAGGAACATCAGAGTCCGCCGGTGTGGTGGCGTCGACCTGCTCCGGTCGGTAGGCCCGGTAGCCACGCTGGATCGCGATCTGGTCGGCCAGGTACTTCGCGTCGTGCCATACGCCCCAGATGAAGCTCGACCCTCGACGTGAGAGCCAGGGCAGCCCGAGGAAGTAGATTCCCGGTTCGACCGACACGCCCCGCTGGTGGACCGGGCGGCCCTTCTCGTCGAAGGCGTCGACCTCCAGCCAGCCGTAGTCATAGGCGAAACCGGTTGCCCACACGATGGACGTGATCCCGGCTGCCGCGAGGTCGAGCTGTGCGATCGGGTCGGTGATGCAGTCGGGGAGTGGTCCCAGGATGTGCGCCTGTGGCTCCGCGGGGAGGTCGAGGCCGTTGCGCTCGATGTAGTCGTCGGCCTCTCGCAGCATGGCGAGATAGGTTGCGTCGCCGTTCTCGATGTTGGTGCGCAGGTCGGAGGCGAAGGTCATGGTGCCGGCGTCGAATGCCTGCGCGCGCCCGAGAAGAGTGATCCCGTCCGCGGCGAGCTGCCGGAAGTCGACGGTGTGCCCACCGCCCGCGCCGCTGACTGCGATGGTCACATGCTCGGCGCCCGCGGGAGGGGCCGCCGCGTCCCACTTGCCGAGAACGCCCAGCCACCAACAGAAGTCGCGTCCACGGTAACTACGTGGCGGGCGATCATGCGGTCCGACGGCGAGGTACGTCGCGCGGCCTGACGCGCGTAATTCTGCAGCGATCTGCACGCCCGACGATCCCGCGCCGACGACGAGAACGCCACCGCCGGGGAGCTGCTGCGGATTGTGATAGTCGCTGGAGTGGATCTGATGGAAGGGCGCTTCGTGAGGCACGACGGCGGGGATGACCGGGGTCTGAAAGGCGCCGGTGGCGGCAACGACGAAGTCGGCTTCGATCGGGCCATCCGAGGTATCGACGCGAAAGCCGTTCTCGCCCTGCTTCTTACGGACCGATGTCACCTCCACGCCGGTGCGGATGGGTGCATTGATGCGCTGGGCATAGGAGCCGAGGTAGTCGGCGACCTGATCCTTGGTCGCGAACGCGTCGGCGTCGACGCCGAACTCCAGTCCGGGGAAGCGGTCGTGCCATGCGGGACCGTTGGCGACCAACGAATCCCATCGCCACGTGCGCCAGCGTTCGGCGACGCGATCACGCTCGAGTACGAGGTGGTTGATTCCCTGTGTGGTGAGATGCTCACTCATCGCGATACCTGCCTGGCCCGCGCCCACGACGAGCACCTCGACCTGTGTGGCCGCGGTACCCGCGGGTGTCTGCGTCCCCGGCGTAGCCAACTCCACCATCTCGTACCTCCGCTGTTGCATGCGTTGTCGTTGACTCAATGATCATCGGACCGCCTGCATCTGTACAGCAGAGATATCCTGGGTATTACATCGGTTCAGCCGATGTAGGGTTGTGCCGCATTCTCAGCGGTCGCGACCGGGGTAGGGCTGGTAGGCCCGTCGGGCGGCGGTGGCGACGACCTCGGTGAGCTGGTCGTCGCTGAGTATTGCCGGCGCCCCGGCGCTGACGGCTTTCAGATACACCTCGCTGAGCCATTCGACGACGCCGAGGTGCTCACACGCGGTCTCGATGTTGCCACCGATGGCGACCGAACCGTGGTTGCGCATCAGGGCTGCGGTGCGCTCGAACAGTGCCGCCACCACGCCTTCGCTGAGCTCGGGGCTGCCGAAGACCGCGTAGGGGGCGACTCGTACCGAGCCGCCGACCATCGCGGCGTCGTAGTGGATCGGTGGGAGAAGCTCGGTGATCGTCGACACCGCGACCGACGCGAGCGGGTGAGCGTGGGCGATTGCCGACGCGGAGGTCGACCGGTAGAGGTCGAGGTGGAATCGGAGTTCTGCCGTCGGCCGGTAGCGGGTTTCCTCGATCACCGAGCCATCCATGTTGACGACGACCAGCTGGTCCGGTTGGACGGCGCCGAGGCGTGCGCCCGATGGCGTCACGAGCACGCAATCGCCGACGCGGACAGAGAGGTTGCCGCCGGTGCTCAGCGACGTGCCCGCGGCTGCGAGCTGATGCGCAGCGACGCACAGGGGTACGCGCTGATCGACGATGTCCACCTCTTCGACGGTAGTCGTTCGAACGGTCTCGCCGCAGTGAGACGGCTGCGGCTGCGCATCTCGATCTGGTTCCGCGGGCTTCTCTCACCGTCACGTTCCGATTGGTTGAGCGAATTCAATGCAACTAATGGTTGCGCATCGGATTGATACGCAACCAGAGGTTGCAGGAGGCGACATGGACAAGCTGACCGACGCAGAGGTGGGGACCCTCGTGCGCGAGCTCTACATTGATGCGGAGCCCGACATCGTGTTCGACGTGGTGAGTTCGCCCGAGTACGTCGAACAGTGGTGGCCAGATGAGGCGCGATACCGACTCGAGCCGGGATCGCCCGGCGAGTTGGTGTTCCGTACCGCCGAGGGCGACGAGACCGTCCAGCAGTTCAGCGTCGTCGAATCGAATCCGCCGCGCACGTTCTCGTTCCGGTGGACTCACCAGGTCGGCGAGGACCCGGCCGCGGGCAACTCGTTGCTCGTCACCTTCGCCCTCACCGCGTCGGGCAGCGGTACGACGCTGACGATGACCGAGACGGGATTCCGTGAAAGAGGTTGGGAGGAAGCAGAACTCGAGCGGCAGTTCCGCGAACACATCGACGGCTGGAACTACTTCCTGCCCCGACTGGTGACCTACGTTGCCGGAATGGAAGCAGCGTCGTGACGCGGGGCCAAGCGTCGACAGGCGACGTCGACGACGCGCTGTGGTCGGCCATCGGAGATCCGACGCGGCGCCGCATCGTCGACCTGCTTCTCGCTGGCGACGGGGGCACGGCGACGTCGTTGAGCGAACAGCTTCCGGTCAGCAGGCAGGGAGTGGCAAAGCATCTCGGCGTACTCGACCGAGCAGGACTCGTGCACGCGACGCCTGCGGGACGCGAGCGACGTTACGACGTCAACAGGGCTCAGCTCGCGAAGGCTGCTGCGCAGCTCGAATCCGTCGGCGCGGCATGGGATGCCCGGCTGCATCGCATCAAGGGCATCGCCGAGGCGTTGCAGCATGCCCGGAACCGCAGCAAGACAGAACACCAACGTTCGCAACAGAACGGTCCAGAACAGAGCCGTTCAGAACATAAAGAACAAGGGAGTACGTGATGAGCAGCATTCTGCACAGGATCGGCGTCGAAGGCGCCACCACCACAGACGTCTACGACGTACTGACCACGATCGACGGTCTTGCGGGCTAGTGGACAGAAGACGTGAGCGGGGACGGCACGGCCGGTGGACGCCTCGAATTCCGCTTCCCGCCAGTCGGCGGATTCGACATGGAGGTACTCGAGACCGTTCCGTCGGAGTCGGTGCGATGGCGGGTCGTCGAGGGGCCGGACGAGTGGGTTGGCACGACCATCACGTGGTCGCTGCGCCAGGAGGGAGACCACGCCATCGTGATGTTCAGTCACGACGGCTGGCGTGAGCAGGTGCCGTTCATGAATCACTGCAGCACCAAGTGGGCGGTCTTCCTGTTGAGCCTCAAAGCGCTGATCGAGTCCGGCAAGGGGACACCCGCACCGCGCGATGTGGCGGTCAGCGACTGGCACTGATGCACGGGGTCAGGTGTTGATCCCGAACTCGCGGATCTTGCGGTAGATGGTCGCCCGCGAGATACCGAGGGCCGCGGCGGCCGCGGCCTTGCTGTGGTTGTTCTCCTCGAGGCTGCGCACGATTGCGTCGCGTCCGGAGCGACGGTCAACTCCCGTCCACGGGTCAGTTGTTTGAGCAGTGTCGGCACCAGATCGTGGAGGTCTTCGATGCTATGCCGCAGCGGAGGGAGTTCGACCGCGGCCCGGAGTACGGCGGTCCGACCGGTACCGGATTCGCCCGAGACCGCGATCCAACGTCCGGCCCGAACGTGCCCGGCGACGTTGTCGCAGCACTGACGCCACGACGAACTTTGCGGCCGACCAGTCGTGGAAGGGCGCGTTGAGAAGTCGGGATTCGCGCTCGCTGGCCTGCGAGACCATGCGCTGCATGATCTGTGACTTCGCCGACTTCGCCAGCGAGCGCGGCGGTCGTCCGCGGCTGGGCGCGGCGCGCCCGACGTCGGGCCTGGTTGTGAACGTGTGTTGGATCGAAGGATGTGGGTGCTGCAGCACCCACATCCTCACGTTCGACACACATTTACCGCGGCCAGAGGCGTATCTCGGCGGATGTGGAACCCGGCGGGTCGGGGGTGCGTCGGATATGTCATGCACTCACCCGCTACTGAACCTGACTCTGCTGCCCGCTATCCCGCTGCTTGTTATCCAGCCGACCGGTTCGGGCTCATCCATCGGAACGCGGTTCTTGCCGCCGGATACACCGACAACGACCTGCGCGCGTCGCTGCGTCGACGGGAGATCGAGCGTGTCCATCGCGGGGTCTTCGTCGTCCGCGCCGAGCGGACTCGGCTCGAACGCCACCGGCTCGTCGCGCTCGCGTCCGTGCGAGCCGTGAGGGGTGATGGCGTGGGCGCAGGGGATCTCGGGCCGGGCGAGTCGGGCGCTGTCGAGTCGGGCGCCGGGAAGCCTGAAGTGGAGGAGTCGGGCGCAGCGGTATCAGGAGTGGAGGAGTCGGGGCCGAAGGCTCGCGCTGCGCTGAGTCATCAGAGTGCCGCGGCGGTGCATGGCCTCGAGATGCTCTCGCCGACGCTGACGCGCGTCCATTCGACGACGGTGAGTGGTGCGGGATTTCGAACCGCGACCCATCACCGCCATGTCGCGGCACTGTCTGACGACGAACTCGTCGAGGTCGACGGCGTGCTGATCACCTCGATCGAACGAACGGCCGTCGACATTGCCTGCGGGGCACAGACGTTCGCCCAGGCGCTCGCCGTTGTTGATTCGGCTCTGCGGCTCGGTGCCGACCGCGACGTCATGACGAAGATGCTCGCCGGCAAGCGTCGCGGTGTGGGTCTGGCGCGCCGAGCGCTGCATCACGCCGACGGGCGGTCGGAGAATCCGGGCGAGTCGTGGAGTAGGGCGCAGATGATCGAGGCGGGTCTGCCCGCGGCGAGGCTGCAGCACACGTTCCGCGACGTCGACGGCGAGCACGTGGCGCGTACTGATTTCGACTGGGGCGGGAGGCTCGTCGGAGAGTTCGACGGCAAGGTGAAGTACGCGAAGCTCCTCAAACCTGGGGAGGACGCCACCGAGGTCGTGGTGCGCGAGAAGCGTCGGGAAGACGAACTCCGCGCGATGGGCATCATGGTCGTGCGCTGGACCTGGGACGACCTTCGCGCAGGGAGAGTGGCAGCGCTGATTCGACGCTGGCTGGTGAAGTTGGCGCTGATCGTCGAACCTGCCAGCGCATGAATGTGTGCCGTATCGAAGGATGTGGGCGCTGCAGCACACACATCCTTCAAGACGACACATATTCTCGACGCCGCGCACCGGCCCCGACGGCTCGTGCGGCGCGACGTTCGGTGTCGGCTCCGGACCGCGGTGTCACCAGGCGCGCTCAGCGCAGGGAGTCGTAGACCGCCTTCTCGAACTGCTGCGACGCGGCGACGGCGGCAGGGTCGAAGAACGGTAGGAGCTGGGTGGCCCAGAGTCCGCCGATGCCTCTTTGGGCATCGACCCAGAAGTAGAGGTTGGCCAGCCCGGCCCAGCCCATGGAGCCCGCGCTGCGTCCGGTCGGTGCCTGGGAATTGTTTGTCATCGCGATGAGATTCCACCCCTTGTCGACGCCGGGAAAGAAGTCGACATCGTTGGTCTTGCGTGGGTTGACGCCGGGGAGCGGCGTGATCCCGAGCGCTCCGAGGTGGTTGCGTGTTGCGGCGTCGACCGTTTCCGGGCGGAGGAGCTGTTGCCCCGAGTCGGATCTGCCGCCGCGCAACCAGAAGCGGATGAAGGTGAGGAAGTCTTCGGCGGTGGAGTAGATGCCCTGGCCGCCCATATCGAGTTCGGGATCGTCGGGCGAGGTCGGTGGCCGCAATGCCTTGAGGTGACCGTCGCCGGTGCGTACGTGCAGGGTCGCGCTCCGCTCGAGCATCTGTGGTCCGCGACGAAAAGTGGTGTCGCGCATGCCTAGCGGCGTGAGTAGGCGTTCGGACATGACGTCGCCGAGTCGGCGTCCGGTCGCGCCTTCGATGACCCTGCCCACCCAGTCGAGGTTCGTCCCGTACTCCCATCGGGTTCCGGGATCGAACATCAGTGGTGCTTGCAGCGATGCCTTGGTCGCGGTCGCGACGTCGGGCAGGCCGAGGTCCGCGATCGCTCGCGCGCAGTCGGCATCGAAGAAGTCGTAGGCGAATCCTGCTGTGTGAGTAAGTAATTGGCGGGTAGTCGCAGGCGTCCGTGGCGCGCGCACCACCGGTGTGTCTCCATCGAATCCGGTGAGGACGCCGAATCCGGAGAGGTCGGGGGCGTACTCGGACGCGGGGGCGTCGAGGTCGAGGAGGGCGTCGTCGACGAGTTGCAGTGCCAGCGTTGCGGTCAGCGGTTTGGTCATCGAGAACAGTGCGAGAACGGCATCCGTGGCCAGCGCCTCGTCGGTGCCCGCGGTCCGAGGACCTGCAGCTTTGAGGTAGATCGTGTCGTGGGAAGTGGTTACACCTGCGACGACGCCGGGTAGCGCGCAATCCGCTGGCGCGGCGTCGACTACGTGATCGAGTGCAACGTCGTCGAGGTCAGTGCCGTCGAGGTTCATGACGCCAGACCTTCGACGAACGATGCGAGACGTCGGAGACCCTCGGTGAGATCGGCCGTCGATGCCGCGTACGACAGTCGGACGTGATCATCGGCCGTTGCGGTGCCGAAATCCTTTCCGGGAGTGAGTGCGACGTGTGCTTCGGTGAGTGCGCGCTCGCAGAATTCCCACGAGCCCAGTCCGGTGTCGGAGACGTCGATGTACACGTAGAACGCGCCGTCGGGGATGACCGGCACACGCAAGCCCATCGCAGTGAGTGCGTCGAGTACGAGTTGTCGGCGCGAGACGAACTCGCGGCGTCGATCTTCGCATACCGCAAGGGATTCCGGACTGAAGCAGCTCAGCGCAGCGTACTGTGCCGGCGTGGGTGGGCACACGTAGAAGTTCTGCGCGAGGCGCTCGACGACGTCGACCATGTCGGGTGGCAGGATGCACCAGCCGAGCCGCCAGCCCGTCATGCCGAAGTACTTCGAAAAGCTGTTCACCACAACAACATCGGGGCCGGTGGCGGGGTCGGCGAGGACGCTGCGTGGCGGTCGGCCGTCGGGCCCGGGATCGGAGAGTCCGAGGTAGATCTCGTCGACGATGCTCCACCCGCCGCGCGCGGCAACGCGGTGGCACAGCTCGACGAGGTCGTCGTAGGGCAACGACGTCCCGGTCGGGTTCGACGGCGACGCCACGATCACCCCGCGTGTGCTCTCCGACCACGCGGCGTCGACGGCGTCCGGGGTGAGCTGGAAGCGATCGGAGACGCCGGTCGGCACCAAGCTGACGCGCGCGCCGAACGCCTGGGCGAACTGTCGATTGCACGGATACGACGGATCGCCGATCAGCACACCGTCGTCCGGGTCGATCAGTGCGGCGCATGCCAGAAGCAGCGCCGCCGACGCTCCCGAGGTGACTGCGACCTGCTCCGCCGTGACGCCGTCGGCGCGGAAGTGGTGGCGATAGAAGTCGGCGATGGCCTCACGTAGTTCGGGGAGGCCAAGTGCGCCCGTGTACGTCAGTGGGCGGCCGTCGGAGACCTCTCGGGCTGCCGCGAGAAATGCAGGCGGAGCACCGAAATCGGGTTCGCCGATGCTCAGCCGAATCACCGGGCTGCCCTGCGCCTCGACGGCGGCCGCTCTGCTCGCGAAGTCCATCGCGTAGAACGGTGCGACCTCCTGGGCGCGCTGCGAGATCTTCATTCATCTCATTGTGCGCGACGGTGCTCGCGAGATGTTTCGGGGTGGGAAGTGATCTCGACTCGGGTGCTCGCTGCGCTCGCGCCCGCTCGATCAGCGGATAGAGGCTCGATCGGTGGGTCGGGCCGATCGGCGGGTGTGGTGATCTCGACTCGGGTGCTCGCTGCGCTCGCGCCCGCTCGATCAGCGGAAGGGGTGATCTCGACAAGCTCGATCATCGGATAGAGGCTCGATCATCGGAAGAGTGGCTCGATCAGCGGAAGAGTGGCTCGATCAGCGGAAGAGTGGCTCGATCATCGGAAGAGCGGCTCGATCAGCGGGGGGCCAGCTCGATTGGCAAAAGCCGCCGCTCCCGCTCGGCTTTTCGCCGAGCGGGAGCGAACCGTTTGCGCGGCGCAGGTCAGGGCACGTAGTTGAAGGTGTCCGGGTCGGGGCCGCGGCGCTTGTTCTTGTTGAGGCCGTCGATGGCTGCGACGTCGTCGCCGGACAGCTCGAAGTCGAAGATGTCGAAGTTCTCCTCGACGCGCGAGCGGGTGACCGACTTGGGGAAGATGATGTCGCCGCGCTGGATGTGCCACCGCAGGGTGACCTGGGCAGTCGACTTACCCTTCTCCTCGGCGATCTTCTTCAGGACCGGGTCGTCGAGGACGTCGCCTTGCGCGATCGGCGACCACGCCTCGGTCGCGATGCCGTGGTCGGCGTTGAATGCCCGCAGATCGTCCTGCGTCAGATAGGGGTGCACCTCGATCTGATTCACCGCGGGCACGATTTCGGTCTCGGCGAAGAGCCGCTCGAGGTGGTGCTTCTGAAAATTCGACACTCCGATGGCTCGCGCCTTGCCGTCGGCGTAGATCTTCTCCAGCGCCTTCCATGTCTCGACGAAATCCCCGACCTCCGGCAGCGGCCAGTGGATCAAGAACAGGTCGACGGCGTCGACGCCCAAGTCGGCGAGCGTCTGGTCGGTGGCCTTGAGTGCGTCGTCGTACGCGTGGAATCCGTTGTTGAGCTTGCTGGTGATGAACACCTGTTCGCGCGGGATGTCGGACCCGTTGACGCCCTCACCGACCTGCTTCTCGTTGCCGTACATCTCGGCGGTGTCGATGTGGCGGTAGCCGACGTCGAGCGCGGTCCGCACCGCGTCGACTGTCTTCTCCGGCTCGATCTGGAACACACCGAAACCGAGCTGCGGGATCTCGACGCCGTTGTTGAGGGTGATGAGTGGGACTGTCATGGAACACCTTTCGCGTCTATGGAACTAACAGATACATCGCGATAGCCGGGGGACTCCGTGCACGCTCGGTCTGCATGCGCGGCGTCGTAGCCGAGGCCTATCTGGCGAGATAATTCGCTCTAAAGGCGTCAGGGCAGCAATACGAACTTGCCGCGCGGATGCGACGACAAGATGTCGTCGAGTGCCTTGGCGGCCTGGTCCAACGGATACGTCCGGGCGACATCTGTCACCAGAGCGCCCGATGCCGCGTCGGTGATGAGGTCGTCGATTGCGTTGCTGCGGTTCTCTTTGCTCTGCGAAGTGGAACCGTTGATCAGCACGATGCCGTCGTCGCCACGTCCGAACGCCGCGATGCTGACGATGCGGTCGCGGTCGTCGACGAGCGCGAGGGACACGTCGATTGCCTCGTCGGTGCCCACCGTGTCGATCGCCGCCGTGACCGGGTTTTCCGCAGCAGCTTGTACACGCTCGAGAAGGCCGTCGCCGTATGCGACAGGGATGGCCCCGAGTTCGCGCAGATGGTCGTGATTGGCGGGCGCGGCGGTGGCGATGACGGTAGCTCCGATCTTGCGTGCCAACTGCACCGCGACCACGCCGACGGCTCCGGCGCCGCCGTGGATGAGCACGGTGTCGTCGGCGTGCACGCCGGCGGTGGCGATCGCGTCGGCCGCGGTGACACCTGCCAGCAGGAGACTCGCCGCATGTTCGTCATCGAGTCCCGCCGGTTTGCGGTGAACCGACTTCTCATCGACGACGACGTGGTCGGCGTAGGCGCCTGAGATCGGGTAGGCGATGACCTCGTCGCCGACCGCGAAGCCAGGTGTCTGGCCGTCGAGTGGATCGCCGACGGCACGGACGACGCCTGCGAGTTCGTTGCCGATAGGAATGGGAAGTTTCGATTCGTCGGTGCCCATCACTCCGCGCACGGTCTTGGCGTCGGCGGGATTGACGCCGATCGCCGTGACATCGATGACGACTTGTCCTGGGTCGGGGAGTGGCAATTCGGCTTTCACGATCTCGACGACCGTCGAAGGTTCGCCGTATTCGTTGGCCACAGCCTGCCGCGCGGTGACGGCGGCCGACTCGATGTCGAGAGTGTTCTCGTTGGTCGGTGTCTTCGCTGAGTCAGTAGTCGAGGAGTCTGAGTTCGTTGAATCGGCCATAACTGTTTCAAGGCGTAGGCACCGTCGCGCTATTCCGATCCGAAGGTCACCGTCCGGTGTCGATCGCTGTACTCGGACAGCAGCGGATGAGAGAAAGTCTTCTTAAATTGGTAACTGATTAGTTACCATTTGCTGTGTGCAGGACATCTTCGACGCATTGGCAGACCCGGTCCGACGACGCATTCTCGACCACATCGCGACGGCGCCGATGCGCGTGATCGACCTCACGCGTGAATTGTCTACCGAGGCGACGATTTCGCGACCCGCCGTGAGTAGGCACCTGCGGGTGCTCGACGACGCGGGACTTGTCTGCGTCGAGGACAGGGGACGCGAGCGGCTGCATCGATTGCGTCCGGCGGCGCTCGACGAGGTGACGAAGTACGTCGCCTCCCTGACATCGCTCGATCGGCCACAGAGCGAGGTGTTGCCACCGATCAGTCAGCATGCCCTCGATGCGCTCGCCACCGAGGTGTACAGAACCCGCAAAGACTGCGCGAAAGGCGAGCGGTCACTGCGGCGATCCCATGGGAAAGAGGAGGCGGGATGATCCCCGAACCGACGGGACGATACCGAAAACTGAGTGAGCGCAACGTTATCGAGTTCGAACGCGAGTTCCGTGCGTCGATAGAGGACGTGTGGGCTGCGGTCACCGAATCCGACAGGTTGGGGCGATGGTTCGGCACCTATACCGGCGACCCTGAATCCGGTCGGGTCGAACTCGTGATGACCGCCGAAGGCGACGACGTGGCGTCGACTCCATGGAACATCGTCGAGTGCACACCGCCCCGGATTCTGCAGGTGGTGTCGGAAGATGAAGGGCTCGTATGGGATCTGCGCGTCGAATTGAGCGAGGTCGACGGACTCACCACGCTGGTTATGCGGCAGATCTTCGACGACACGGGCAGCGTCGAGACCGTTGGTCCCGGCTGGGAGTACTACCTTGATCGGCTGGTCGCGGTCGTGGTCGGAGCCGGCGTCGAGGACATCGATTTCGACGACTACTATCCGGCGCAAGCCGAGCACTACCGGCGTATCGCCGAGCAGATGACCGACGCTGATTGACTCAGCGCTGAAACCACGCCTCCGAGGTGTCGGCCAGTGCCTTCTCGATGCGCAGCTTCGACGTCTCGGAAAGGCTCGAGGGCAACGCATCTGGTGCGAACCACGCGACATCGGTGTTCTCGTCGTCGGCTGCGCGTGGCGTACCTGCGACGTGGCGGACCAGGAAACACACGTCGAGGTATTGCGTCTGATCGCCGTTGGGATAGGTGACCATCGGAGTGACGTCGACGCTGGTCAATCGAACCACCTCCGCGTCGACGGCGGTCTCCTCGGCGATCTCCCGGATGATCGCTCGTGCCGGCTGTTCTCCCGGTTCGAGCACGCCGGAGACGACTGCCCATTCGGCGGTGTCGGCGCGCTGCGTGAGCAGGATGTGTCCGCGGTCGTCACGGACCACTCCGCTCACACCGGAGAGCCATAGCGGCATATGCCCTACGTGGGAGCGCAGTTCGGTGATGAATCCGGGAATCGGCATGAGGCCATCTTGCCGTGGTCGGTTCGTTTTGTGTCGTAGGTCCTCGGGTCGTGCGGTGGAGTGGCAGGATCGGCTACGAGCCATCCGGGTCGAGCGTGCGGCGGGAACATGCAGGCGAAAGGTGTAATCGATGCGCGGTAAAGGTGTCTTCGTGGTGCTGGTCTGCGTCGGACTTGTCGGGGTTGTGTGGGCGATTGTCGACGTTGTCGATCGCGGTTGGTCGAGTGTTCCGGGTAGCACGTGGGTGTGCGCGGTGCTCGGGCTGGTGCTCGTCGTCTTTGCGCTGTATCGGGAGTTCGGCGGGTCTCCGCTGATCACTGTCGACCACGAGAACATCGCCGAGGAGTACGAGGCGCAGAAGCGCGCCGACGGCCTGGAGGCCAACTGGATCACCAAGCCCGGGTATGCGGACGCACAGACCGACGCTGCACTCGGCCGCGATGAACCGGAGAAGAAGTAGCTGCGACACGGACCTTGTCGAGTATGTGTTCGACGAATCTGTCGGTGGTGGGTGCTTCACTGTGGTGTGCGCGTGTAAGAGCGCATCCGATCGCCGAGATGAGGCATGGCAAAATGAACACCCCTACTACGCACAATGTGTCGCGCGGGCCGTCCGCATCGCCCGGTTGGGCGGAGATGCGGACGTGGCTGATCCGGGAGCTGGGCGCGATGCCGAACGCGGCTGTACTCGATCTCGGACCCGCGGGACTCGACACCACAGTTGCCCCTGACGCCGACGTCGAGTGCGCCCAGTTGCACGTCCTGCACGGCGATGTCTACCTGGTGAGATTGTCGACTGCCCTGATGGAGCGTCCTCGACTTTCCGGCTATTCGGTACCGCGATCGGTGCGCAATCGGTGGCGCCTCGACGACCGCTTCGACGACTGCACCCACGGTTATCTCGTGAGCGCCTCTGCAGAACTCATCGCCGACATCTGCATCGGCTGGTTCCGGGACCGGTGTGCGTGGGGCAATCCGGCATCCCTCGGGTGGAGTTACACCGCGCCGCAGCCGGCTCGGGGATGCCCCTGATCTTTCCCCCAGATCGGTTCCGAACAGGTGATTTCCCTGCAGATCTCGCGCATCGTGGAGTCATGACCACTTCATATGACAGCACCAGCACATCGTCGAACAGCAATAACAACAACGGCTCGGGAATGGGCTTCTGGAAGATCCTGGGGATCGTTGTCGTGGCGCTGATTGCGCTCGCGATCATCGGCCCGGTACTCAAGGGACTCTTCTGGGTCGGGCTCATCGCCCTCGCGATCTACGGCGGCTACATGCTCTTCCGGTCGTCGCGGTCCTCGAGGTCGAGTGGTGGTTCATCGGGCTTCTGAGGACGGCAAACGATCACCAGCGAATTCGCTAGCGCGACAGCATGATTCAGTTCAGCGGATTCGGTGAGGTGTGGGACGTCCAACTCCGGCGCGAGATGGTCACCAGGTTTGTTACGTGCGTACCATTGTCCGGTGTCCGTTGACAGCGATGCCGTACCGGTGACCCGGCTCCTCGTGCAGACCGGCCCGGATGCGCCCGACCCAGCCGTGATGAGCGAGTCGACCACGCTCGCCGAACCGATCCACCCACCAGGGGCCGCACAGGACTCCGAAACGACCGGGTCCGCGGACCCCGCCGAGTGCCCAGACGACTCGGCGGGGATCGCCGACTCGACTGGGATTGCTGCCGGCTTTGCCGACCAGTCCGATTTCGGTGCCGTCACAGGCGAAATCGATACGCGAACGGGCGAGTTCTTCACCCGGATGAATCGTCGTGATCGGCCCGGAGCCACGTCGACCCGTCTGGGTGGACACAGCGCGCACAGTCCGCGCAGCGCCGGCGCGGCACGGCGTCGACGATCAAGCGAAGCTGCGCGGGCGGTGGATGCCCCGGTGCCGATTCTCGACCGACTCACCCGCATGGCGGTCTCCGCGCATCGGGTCACCGATCCGATGTCGGTGCCCGGCGAGATCACCATCGACCTCGACGACGCCTGGCAGGCCGCACAGTCGCCGGGATGTCTGCGCCTATTCGTCGCGGGAAACGGTTGTGAAGGCACCATCGCGATCGTGCTCACCCGGTTCATCGTCGACCATCACACCGACCTCGGTGCACTTCTCGACCATGCGCCCGTCGAGGCCCGCGCCCTGCCGGGCTGGGACGAAGACGACGTCGTCACCACTGCTCGGGGATTCCGGACGGAGGGTGCGTCGCTGCAGACGGGGACGTACCTCGATCTCGGCGAGCGCAGGTTCTGCGCACTGCGATACGAGGTCTTTGCCCGTGGGAACGTCGCGTACCTGGTCCACACGACCGGCATAGTGCCACTCCGCGAAGGGCGCGAGCTGTGTCGTGAGGTCGTCGCCGCGGTCAGCAGCGTGGGGCTCGACGACTGAGCTCGGGGTAGTCGGGGTTTCGAGGTGACGCCCGGGGTGGATCAACGAGGGGGAGAGCAATGGTGAGTCGTGCCGATCGCGTCGTCGACTTGGAGTCGGTACTCGCTGCGGAAGCCCAGTTCGTCGACGATCCGACCGACCAGGGTTGGCTGACCGCGACAGCTGCGGGTGAACGGGTCTACGTGCGGATGGGCGATTTTCCCGACGAGGATCTCTGGTCACTCTGGCTCGGTGACGGTCGGTGGATGGAGTTCACCGTGCCTCCTGCTCGCTGGAACCTGCGTGTCCGCGCCGCCCGCTGGTCGGCCGACGCCCGAGAACGGCTCCCGAAGAACGAGTTCCACGACTGAGGGTGGTCTCGACAAGCTCGACCAGCGGGGGAAGCTCGAGGAGCGGCCCCCACTCCGGCCTAAATGTGTGTCGAACGTAAAGATGTGGGTGCTGCAGCACCCACATCCTCACAAACGACACACATCTACCGAGCCAGGGGCGTGGTCTCGACAAGCTCGACCAGCGGATCGGCTCGACCAGCGGATCGGGCTTGACCCGCGGATCGGGCTTGACCCGCGGATCGGCTCGACCAGCGGATCGGGCTCGACCGGCGGCGTCAGGAACGGCGCGACGAGTCGGGGGTCACCAGTTCGCCGGGCATCTCGCTCGCGTCGGCGGCGACGGCGGCGAGCTCTTCGCCGAGTGATTCGGCAGGCTGATGCGACTCCGCGGCGGCACCGTCGACCGTCTCGACCTTCATCGTCTTGCTGCCGGTGAACAGCGATGCGATCGCGCCGATCACGCAGCAGATCATGGCGAAGGTGAACGCCGCGGTGAGGCCGTCGGAGAACGGATCGCTGATCAGGTGCGGGAAGAAGTTGAGCCCGGTGAGGTGATCGGCGCTGGCCTGCGGAAGTGACTGCAGTGCCTGGCCCCCGACCTCCTTGATCGGGTTGTACCCGAGGAACGCGGCGAACAGGATGCCGACCGTCGGCAGGTGCGCGATTCCATTGGCAGCTTCCGACGGCATGCCGTTGGACGTGAGTCCGCTGTACATGGCCGTCGGCAGGTGCTGGCTCAGACCCGCGATCATCAGCGAGAAGAAGAGGCCGATCGACAACACCATCGCAGCGTTCTGGAACGTCGTCATCATGCCCGCGCCGGAACCACGAGACGTGATCGGAAGGCTGTTCATGACCTCCGCTCGGTTCGGCGAGGCGAACAGGCCCATGCCGACGCCGTTGATCAGCAGGATCAGTGCGAACACCCAGTAGTCGAAGTCGACGGGGATCGCGATCAGTGCCGCGAAGGTGCCTGCAGTGATGAGCATGCCGAGCGTGGTGAACCACTTGGTGCCCAGCTTGTCGCTGAGCGCGCCCGACACCGGTGCGCTGAGGAGGAAGCCGATGGTCATCGGAACCATGTAGATACCTGCCCACAGCGGGGTGCGGCTGTAGTCGTAGCCGTGCTGCGGTAGCCAGATTCCCTGCAGCCAGATGATGAGCAGGAACTGCAGTCCACCACGACCGATCGACGCCATCAGGTTGGCGAGGTTGCCGTATGCGAAGGAGCGGTTGCGGAACAGAGAGAGTTCGAACAACGGGCTCGCGACCTTGGTCTCGATCAGCACGAAGATGGCCAGGACGATGACACCGCCGATCAGGCCGGCGAGGACCCACGGGTTCGTCCACCCCATGTTCGAGGTGCCGTAGGGCTGGATGCCGTAGGTGATGGCGATGAGGATCGCGACCAGGCCGACGGCGAAGGTGACGTTGCCCCACCAGTCCATCTTGGCGTGCTTGCGGACACCGGTGTCACGCAGCTTGAGGTAGGCCCAGATGGTTCCGACGACGCCGAAGGGCACTGAGACCAGGAAGATGTAATGCCACTGAATCGGCGCGAGCAAGCCGCCGACGAGCAGGCCGAGGAACGAGCCTGCGATCGCGGCGACACCGTTGATGCCCATTGCCAGACCACGCTGGTTCGGCGGGAAGGCGTCGGTGAGGATGGCCGACGAGTTGGCCATCAGGAATGCTCCTCCGACGCCCTGGATGATGCGCCAGAAGATCAGCCAGATAGCTGCCTCGCTGCCGTCGAACCAGGTGATCGCCAACAGGATCGACGAGACGGTGAAGATGGCGAAGCCCATGTTGTACATCCGCGCACGGCCGAACATGTCGCCGAGCCGGCCGAAGCTCACCACCAGCACTGCGGTGACGACGAGGAATCCCATCATCATCCACAGCAGGTAGCTGGTGTTCTCGGGGAGAAGCGGATTGAGGTTGATGCCCTTGAAGATGTCAGGGAGTGCGATGAGCACGATCGACGAGTTGATCGTCGCGATGAGCATGCCGAGCGTCGTGTTCGACAGCGCGATCCACTTGTAGTGGGGATCGTGAGCGGGAGCCTGTGCCGGTTGGGCGGACCCGGCGCCGTTAACCGCAGTGGTCATGTGAATCCTTTTACAAAGTCAGTGAACGGAGAAAGTCGTCAGTGGAGGTATCTGGTGGTGGAGATGGTGGGAGCACTCCGCGGAGCAGGTGATCCCGTCAGGTCGAGATCTCCTCTGCCAGCGCGTCGGCGAGATCCTCGATGGCCGCATGGACGCGCTCTCGCTGCTGAGAATCGAGCCGTTCCATCGCGGCTCCGAGTAACTGGGCTTTTTTGGTACGTGCGTGCGTGATCACATCCGCGCCTTCGGGGGTTGCCACCAGGAGGCGCGCGCGACCGTCTTCCGGATCCGGTGTCCTGGTCACGTACCCGAGTTGCTCGAGGCTCGCGACGAGGCGTGAGACCGTCGGCAACGCGACCGACTCACGCTCGGCAAGTGCCGACATGCGCAGCGGGCCGTGCGCGTTGATCGTCCAGAGCGCCGATGCCGTTCCGACGCTGAGGTTGCCGGTTCCACTGGTGCGAAGTGCGCGGGTGACGCGAACCAGATGATGGTGCAGCACCGCGACGTCGTTGGTGCCTGCCCCGTCGAGCGACGTGGAGATGAGCGAAGTGGAGTCGGACAGGGTGATCACCTTCTTTATTGGTCGTGCTCGATTGGTCGAACTTGTCGATAACTGTGTTGTTTTCCGGGCTACGAATGCCCTGATGACGAGAAGTCGGTCAAGGGACCCAGACACGATCAATATAGTTGCTTAATGCTAAGTAATCGAATCGTAAACTCGGCGAAGGGTGTTCGCCCGAGAGGTGTCGGCGCTCGGGAGGGATGAGCCGTCGGCGTCGGTACGTTGGATATGGCGACCCATTCACCGACGAATCGAGGACTCTCATGACCCAGGTGATCATCATCGGCGGACACGGCAAGATCGCACTGCGACTGGCCAAGATCTTGAGCGACAGGGGAGACAAGGTCACCTCCGTCATTCGTAACGACGCCCAGTCCGACGACGTCTCGGCGACCGGCGCGGAGCCGCTGCTCGCAGACGTGGAGAAGCTCGACACAGCCGGCCTCGCCTCGGTCCTGGCGGGACAGGACGTCGTGGTGTGGTCGGCAGGTGCTGGTGGTGGAAGTCCAGAACGCACCTACGCCGTCGACCGCGATGCGGCCATCCGGTCGATGGATGCGGCGAAAGCGGCAGGCGTCGACCGATACATCATGGTTTCGTACTTCGGCGCCGGACCCGATCACGGTGTGCCGGAAGGTGATTCGTTCTACGCGTACGCGGAATCGAAGGCCGAGGCCGACGAGTATCTGAAGAAGACCGACCTGGAGTGGACGATTCTCGGACCGAGTGGACTCACGGACGACCCGGGCACCGGCCGCATCGACGTCACGCACAAGGGCGACTGGACGAAGGGGCACACCAGCCGCGACAACGTCGCGCAGGTCGCGGCGGCCGTGATCGTCGAGCCGTCGACCATCGGCACGTTCATTGAATTCAACGACGGCTCCACGCCGATCGCGGAGGCCATCAAGCCCGCATAATCGGGTGGTGACCCCTGACCTCGGTGATCCAGTGAGTGGCAGACTCAACGCCCTCGGCGACATCGTCGGGTCGTCGCACGTCCTCACCGACGCCGATGCGATGGCGGGTTACCTCACCGACTGGACCGGTCGCTGGACCGGCAGCGCCGTCGCGGTTGTCAGACCCCGCACCACCGAGGAGGTGGCCGCGGTCGTCGGGCTGTGCGCCGACGAAGGTATTGCGATCTGTCCGCAGAGCGGCAATACCGGGCTTGTCGGCGGGTCGATCCCGCCCGCCGACACCTCGACTCCGGCGATTGTGCTGTCCACCGCACGTATGACCGACATCGACGAGATCGACACGGTCGGTCGCAGCGTCGGCGTGCAGGCAGGGGTGACGCTGGCGGCACTCGATGCGCGGGCGTCGAGTGTGGGTCTCCGGTTCGGCGTCGACCTCGCGTCGCGCGAGTCGGCAACGCTCGGCGGAATGGTGGCGACCAACGCGGGCGGCACCCGAATGATCCGGCATGGCAACACCCGCAGTCAGCTACTCGGGATCGAGGCCGTGCGCGCAGATGGACAGATCCTGCGCCGCTGGCGCAGTCTCGTGAAAGACAATGTGGGATACGACATTCCGGGCCTCCTCGCGGGGAGCGAGGGAACCCTGGCCGTCATCACGCGCGTGCTCGTCCGCCTGGTTCCGACGACCGGAGCGACCGTCGTATTCGTCGCCGCCGTCGACGACGTATCGGTTGCACTCGCGCTGATCGACGCCGTCTCCGATGCCGGCCTGACCACAGAGGCCGCGGAGATCATGACCCAGGCGGGTGTCGACCTGGTGCACGAGCACGGAGTCCGACGACCCGTGTCGAACCCTGCGCAGTTCTATGTCCTCCTGGAGGTCTCGGGTCCGCACGACGCGGAAGACGTTGTGCTGCAAGTGCTCGACGATCTTGCGGGCGTCGTCGACGCGGTCCTGGAACCGGGGCCTGCGCGCGATCTGTGGCTCGTGCGTGAGAGTCATACCGAATCCATTGCGCGGTCGACGACGACGCCGGTGGTCAAGCTCGACGTCTCGGTTCCGCTGCGGGAATTGCCGGTGGCCTTCGATGAGCTCGCCGCCATCGCTGATGACGATTGTCGGCCAATACTTTTCGGGCACGTGGGCGACGGGAACATCCACGTGAACCTGCTCGACGTCGCTGAGGAATCGGTGGAGTCGTTGAGTGACAAGGTGTTTCGAATTGTCTCCGCCCACGGCGGCAGCATCAGCGCGGAACACGGAATCGGCCGCGCGAAAGTCGCCTGGACCGGACTCGGCCGATCGGCAGTCGACCTCGACACGATGAGGGCGATCAAGGCTGCGCTCGATCCGTCGGGGCTTCTCAACCCGGGAGTTCTCTTCGGCTAGCGACCGCAACGCGCGGAACGCCCGCATTAGCGCCGACCACCTCGAACCCGCGATGCGAGCGTCGACACACTCGGTTATCCAACTTCTGACCGACCACATGACCGGTCCTGCGCCCACCCTTGACCCTTATGCTCAATCTCGAATTTCAGATCAAATTGAGTCAATTCACGGGAGAAGCAGTGCGCAACAGACTTCGTAGTCGTCTGATTCGTTCACGTCGCATCGGGTCGACGGTCGTCACGGCAGTGTCTGCGGCGCTCCTGGCCGCAGCGCTTCTCGCGCCGACGGCGGATGCGGTGACAAGCGTCGGTGCAGACCCCGTGGATAGCGGTCCCTTACAGTCCAACTTCCGTGCGGCGGCACGATTCTCGAATCCCGAAGCGAATCCACCGGGCGCGAACAACTGGGCCTGTCGACCATCTGCTGCCCATCCGCGTCCCGTCGTTCTGGTGCATGGGACCTGGGAATCGGCGTATCAGACCTGGGCAGGTTTTGCGCCGGTGCTTGCGAGGCACGGATTCTGCGTCTTCGCACCGAACCTCGGAATCCTGTCGGCAAGCGATGGTGGCGGAATACCCGCACGGCAGCACGGCGGCGAGTACGGCGCGGGCCACGTCGACGAGTCGTCGGCACAGCTTGGTGCGTTCGTTGATCGGGTGCTGCGGGCGACCGGTGCGCGCCAGGTCGATCTCGTCGGACACTCTCAGGGCGGTGTCATCGCGCGCGGCTACCTGAAGTTCCACGGTGGTGCGGATGTGTCGAATCCTCAGCGCAACAAGGTGTCTCACGTGGTGACGATGGTCGCGACGAATCATGGTACGACGATGAACGGATTGGTCGGTCTCGAGAACGATCTACAGGCAGTGGGCATCGACGTAAGCTCCGAGGTCGGCGCAGCGTCGGGCCCCGCCGGTGCGGATCAGCAGGTGGGGTCGGCGTTCATCACTCGACTCAACCGCGGCGGTGACACTCTGCCGGGAATCGGCTACACGGTGCTCACCACGATCTACGACGAGGTCTCCACGCCGTACACGGCGACATTTCTGACGGCTGGTCCCGGTGCCCGCGTCGAGAACACCGTGATCCAGAACGGCTGCGCAGGCGACCATACCGAGCACACCGACTTCACCTACTCGCCGCGAGCGCAGTCGCTGGCGCTGCGCGGCCTCGGCGCCGATGTCGCCGCGGTGTGCGTCGCACGGTGACGGCCTGTGGGATCACGTCCAGTTGAGATCACCGTGATTCTTGGTCTGGGCTCATCGGCGTGGTGGTGCGTAGCGTCGAACAACCGTGACTGCGACTCCCACGACCTCATCTGATCCGCTGGCCGGATCGGCGAACGCCGCGAGCACGGAGCCTCAGATCGACGAGACCGACGGCGAGCGGCGTCGGCGGCTGCGGACCGTTGCGGTGGCGAGTCTGCTCGGGACGACCGTCGAGTGGTACGACTTCTTCCTGTACGCGACGGCGGCGAGTTTGGTCTTCAACACGGTGTTCTTCCCGCACCAGAGCGGATTCGTCGGCACTCTGCTCACGTTCGCGACCTTCGCCGTCGGGTTCGTGGTGCGTCCGATCGGCGGCGTCGTGTTCGGTCACATCGGTGACCGGATCGGCCGGAAGAAGACGCTGGCGTTGACGATGGTGATGATGGGCCTCGCGACCGCACTGATGGGCGTGCTGCCCACGGCCGCGCAGGTCGGGATCGTCGCGCCGATCCTGCTCCTGGTGCTCCGCGTCGTACAGGGGTTCGCGCTCGGCGGGGAGTGGGCGGGTGCGGTGCTGCTCGCCGTCGAGCACAGTCCGCGGGGGCGTCGAGGCTTCTTCGGTTCGATTCCGCAGATCGGTCTGGCGCTCGGCCTCGCACTGGGCACGGCGATGTTCGCGCTGTTGCAGGTGGTTTTCGACGACGACGCGTTCCTCGCCTATGGATGGCGCATCGCCTTCCTCGGCAGCATCGTGTTGGTGGTCATCGGGTTCGTGGTGCGCCTGAAGGTCGACGAGACGCCCGCCTTCCGGGAGGTCGACGAACTCTCCCAGAAGTCGTCCGCGCCACTCAAGGAGGTGGTGCGCCGACCGTATACGCGCAACACCGTGCTCGGGCTGCTCGCTCGCTGGGGTGAGGGGTCGGCATTCAACACCTGGGGTGTGTTCGCGATCGCCTATGCGACAACACAACTCGATCTGCCCAAGGTCTCGGTGCTGATCTCGGTGACAATCGCCTCTCTGGTGATGGCCGTGCTGCTACCGGTATCGGGTGTACTGACCGACCGGTTCGGTCCCAAGCGCGTGTACCTGGCGGGCATGATCGCCTACTCGCTCGCGGTGTACCCGGTGTTCGCGCTCTTCGGCACCGCCGACCTCATCTGGTTCACCGTGGGACTCGTGGCGGTGTTCGGCGTCGTGCACGCCCTGTTCTATGGCGCGCAGGGCACGTTGTTCGCGAGCCTGTATCCGACGCCGGTCCGCTACACCGGGCTGTCGGTGGTGTATCAGTTCTCCGGCATCTACGCGTCGGGTCTCACGCCGCTCATCCTGACCGCGCTGCTCGGCGCGGCGGGTGGCACGCCGTGGCTGGCCGCGGGCTACCTGGTGCTGACCGGACTGATCAGCGTCGTCGCCACCTCGCTGATCCGCCGCAGCGATCAGTTCTTCTGATCGCCTTCTTCTGATAGCTGCGGCGGTGCCGCGACTGATCACCGCGGCGGTGCCGCGACTGATCACAGCGGCGGTGCCGCGACTGATCACAGCGCCGCGAGAACCTCCGAGGATTCGACGGGCAGCGAGAACATCGGATAGTCGAACGAGATGGCGTTCTCGTGTTCGGCCGGCGACGTCGCGGCGGTGCAGTCGGTCAGCGTGATGACGCGGTAGCCGTTCTCGTAGCCCGATCGCATCGTCGACTCGACGCAGCAGTTGGTGAGGAATCCGGCGAGGATGATCGTCTCGATTCCCTTGCTGCGCAGGATGAAATCGATGTTGGTGCTCGCGAAGGTGTCGAGGCCGCGCTTGCCCTCGATGAGGATGTCACCTTCTGTCGGGGTGAGATCGTCGACGATCGCGGCACCCCACGTGCCCTTCACGAAGGCGTTGCCGTCGACGACGCCCTTGAGGATTCCGTACGGGTGCCGTGTCAGTTCGCCGTAGCCCGGCGCGAAGGTGATGGGTGCGTGCATGATCGTCACGCCTGCGGCACGGGCCTTGTCGACGAGTGTGACGGTGTTGGACAGCATCCCCGTCGAGTCCATGACCTCGGCGACGGCGTCGTGCAGAACGCCTCCGTCGCTGGTGAACTCGTTCTGGTACTCGATGAGCACCAGTGCGGTGGTTGCGGGGTCGAGGGTGAGCGTGTCGTCGGCCATGAGTACTCCCAGTGTGCAGTGATCGGGGTCACAAGAATTCAACTGCGTGCTGGGTCATCGCGCAAGGTTGTCGGTGAGCGCGCGTCCTCGCCGAATCGGTGAGACGATGCAGACGTGACGACCGATCAGGTGAGTGACCGGCTGGCCGAGCTCGCACAGCGCTGCGGAGTGAGCATCGGCTACACCGGTTGGGATCAGGAGTATCACGAGGTATCGCGGGACACGCTGGTTGCGGTGCTCGCATCGCTCGACGTCGCGGCAGGCACCGACACCGAAATCGAGCAGTCCCTGGCAGAACTCGACGTCGCTCCATGGCGGTCGTTCCTGCCCCCGGTCACCGTTGTCACCGAGGGGGATGACACGACATTCGCTGTGCACGTTCCGCACGGCGATCCGGTCGCGGTCTGTATCCGAACGGAATCGGGGGACACGCTCACGCCGACACAGCTCGACGTATGGATTCAACCGCGGGACGTCGACGGTGTGCTCACCGGGCGGGCGACGTTCGCGGTGCCGTCGGATCTGCCGCAGGGCTATCACGAGATCGTCGGGGCCAATCCGGCGCGCGACGTCAACGCGACCGCACCCTTGATCGTGACGCCACGTCGGCTCTCGACCGCAGACGACCTGCTCGGCGCGCAGCGGTGGGGGTTGGCACTACAGCTGTACTCGGTGCGTTCGGCGTCGTCGTGGGGGGTCGGCGACTTTGCCGATCTCGCCCAGGTATGCGAGGTCGCGGGCAGTGTCTACGGCGCCGACTTCGTGCAGGTCAATCCGATGCATGCCGCCGCACCACGCCCACCCGTCGAGGCATCGCCCTACCTGCCTGCAACGCGTCGTTTCGTCAATCCGCTCTACATCAGGATCGAGGAGATCCCCGAGACCGACGATCTGCCGAAGGCGCAACGCAAGTGGATCAAGGGACTGCAGAAAGCGTTCTTCACCGACGACCTCGATCCGTCGAGAATCAAGCGCAACAAGTCATACCGGGCAAAGCTCGACGTGCTCGAACTCGTCCACGACGTTCCGCGCAGTAAGCGTCGCGATCACGCTTTTCTGCGGTTCCGAAAGCGAGAGGGCAAGGGGCTCAAGGGTTTCGCTACGTGGTGTGTTCTCGTAGAACGGTTCGGGAGTGATGAGACCACCTGGCCGGACAAGGCGTCTGATCCGCGATACCTCAAGCGAATTCGCCGTCGGTACAGCGATCGCATCGACTTCTACATGTGGTTGCAATGGATCTGCGACGAGCAGTTGGCCGCGGCCCAGCACGCGGCGACGTCGTCGGGTATGAGTATCGGGATCATCACCGATCTGGCCGTCGGAGTCGATCGACACGGGGCCGATGCCTGGATGCTCGGTGACGTGCTGGCGTCCGGCGCGACCGTCGGCGCGCCGCCCGACGGGTTCAATCAGCAGGGCCAGGGCTGGAATCAGCCGCCCTGGCATCCCGGCCGACTCGCGGCGGCAGGCTATGAGCCGTATCGCGACATGTTGCGGACAGTTCTGCGGCATGCGGGTGGCCTCCGCGTCGACCACATTCTCGGGCTCTTCCGACTGTGGTGGATTCCCGACGGTATGGGGCCCGCCGGCGGCACGTACGTCCGCTACGACCACGACGCACTGCTCGGCATCCTCGCACTCGAGGCGCAACGGGCAGGTGCGGTGGTGATCGGTGAGGATCTCGGAGTCTTCGAGCCGACGGTGCAGACCGCGCTGGCGCAACGCGGAATCCTCGGGACGTCGATCCTGTGGTTCGAGCACGGCCCATACGCACCCATCCCACCGGAGGAGTACCGCGAACTCTGCCTCACCTCGGTGACCACGCATGACCTGCCGCCGACGCTGGGCTACCTTGCAGGCGAGCACATCGATCTACGCGCGGAGCTCGGATTGCTCGAGACGTCGGAGTCGGAGGAACGCGCCCGTGACGCGCGCGACCGCGACGCCATCCTCGACCTCGCTCGTGCACGCGGGCTGCTCGATCCGGACACCGCGCTGACGAGCGCGGAGACCGTGGAAGCGCTGTATCGGCTCATCGCGGCAAGCCCGTCGGTACTGCTCGGAGTGGCACTCGTCGACGCCGTCGGGGAGCGTCGGATTCAGAACCAACCGGGCACCGATAGCGAGCAGTACCCCAACTGGTGCATCCCCCTCGCCGACGAGGACGCGACCGTCGTGCTGGTCGAGGATCTCGCCAGCAGTCGTCGGTTCGCCGACCTCGTCGCGGCCCTGGTGGGAGAGGGCGTCGGCACGCATCGAGGCTTGCTGCCCGAGGACTGATCGGCCGAAGTCTGACGGCATCGGTCGGGCAGAGGCGCAATCATGCGAAAGCTCGGGTGTTCGCGCGTCGCACGGCGACGGCGGTCAACACCAGCGCGATGAGCGCGAGCACACCGACGGCCACATTGAACACGACACCCGACGTCTTGAGGCCCCAGTGCGATGCCGCGATACCCTCGCCGACGATGGGGATCGAGATGGCGACGTAGGCGACGACGAAGAACGTCGACATCACCTCGGCACGACGATCAGCGGGACTTGCGGCGACGACCGACGCGAGTCCCTTGCTGAACGAAAGGCCTTGTCCCGCACCGGCAATCAATGCCCCGATGACGAGCAGTGTGAACGAGGCCGCGAGTAGTCCGCCCACCAGAACGGCCATGCCGACGACCAGGAGCGCGCAGCCTGCGATCAGTGCGCGTTCGGTGGGGATCGTGCGACCCGCGATCTGCGCTGCGGCGGACGCGCCGAACAGGAGGAACACCAGACCGCCTGCGAGCGCGGGCGAGTGGATGCCGAGCACGTGCGAGACGAACGACGGGGTGACGCCGGTGAATGTGCCCATCACCGCGAATCCCGCGAAGGCTGCGATCGCGGCACGCGTGAAGACCGCGCGTGTCTCCGGCGGCACCGACAGCTTCTGAACCGACAGTCGGGTCCCTGCCTTGCGCGTCACGGGCTCGGTCATGAACCAGATGCCGACGAACACGATCGCCAGCAGCACGAGGTCGACGATGAACGCGGTGCGCAGCGGCGCCGGAGCGAACTGCGCGAGCAGTCCGGCGATCAGCGGACCGAGGCCGAGTCCGCCGATGTTGGCCGCGGTCGCGAGTGCGGGCGCGCGGTGACGCCAGCTCGGAGGTGCGAGTTCGATGACCGCTGCGGTCGCCGCACCTGCGTAGATGCCCGCTGACAGGCCGGAGAGCACACGCCCGATCATGAGCTGCCACACCGGGCCCGCGGTCAGGAAGACGACGGCGCTGATCGCCGAGAGGATCGCGCCGGCGATCAGCAGGGGACGCCTGCCGAGGATGTCCGACCAGCGTCCGAAGCAGATCAGGGCAACGATCACTCCGGCCGCGTACACGGCGAAGATGATCGTCGTCGTGGTGACGCCGAATCCGAGGTCCTTCGCGTAGATCGAGTACAGCGGAGTCGGCAGCGTGGTGCCGAGCATCACGACCGCGAACGCTGCAATCGCCGCGACGAACGAACGCGCCCCACCGGAGTGTGTTTCGAGGGAGTGCGTTTCGACGGAATCAGACTGTGCGGGAGCTGATCCTTCAGAGTGTGTGGGGCCGGGCGTCTGCGTCATAGGAGGCCTAGCGTCGAAGTGCGCCAAGGTATTCCGCAGCGGCATGTGGGTGCGCGACGGACCTGGTGCGCGCGACGAGGCCCCGGACCGGTGAGCTGGGGAAATGGTGAATGCGTGTCTGGTGAATGTGTGTCGTACGTAAGGATGTGGGTGCTGCAGCACCCACATCCTTACGTACGACACACATCTGGCGATCGATCGGAGTAGGCCGCTGCCGCAGCGTCGAATTCATGCCGTGAATGTCTCTATCGCCGCACACGGTGCACCGGCCCGTTACGGTGGATTCGTGCCAGCCATCGATCCCACGATTCTTGCCACCACGTCGCGCATGCCGTTCGCAGTCGACGAGATTCACAAGCTCGGCGTCACCGGACGTCGGGTGATCGCTGCCGATACGTTCAGTTCTGCGCCGGGAAGCCATTCGCGGGGAGCCGCCAAGCATTACACGGTGCCTGCACCGACCCAGGAGACCGAGGCGTTCATCGCCGCGGTCGTCGACATCATCGACACCGAGAACGTCACCTGGTTGTTGCCGATGTTCGAGGAGGTGTTCTACCTCGCCTACCATCGCGACCGTCTGCTGGCGGGGCACCCTGACCTGGAGCTCTTCTTTCCGGACTTCCCGACGCTGCATCGCGTACACGACAAGGTGAGCTTCGCCGAACTGTGTCGCTCACTGAATCTTCCTGTGGCCGAATCGATCACGGCGACCAACGACGACGAGCTGCGGGCGGCGACGACCCATTGGGAACACTGGTTCGCGCGCGCGCCGCCTACGGCCGTGGTGGGCTCGATGTCGTCACGAATACCGGTCCGCTCGCCGCGGAGACGAGTCTCGACGGCGTACATCCCACCGCGGAGGACCCGTGGTTGGTGCAGGAGTACCTGAAGGGTGTCGACCGGTGTAGCTGGAGCGTGGTGCACCACGGCGAGGTGGTGCTGCACTCCTGCTACGAGCACTCGTTGGCCATCGACAATCGCGGCGGAATCGTGTTCGAGTCCGTCGATTCTCCCGAGTCGCTACACGCGGCACAGACCATCGCGCGCGAATTGAACTGGCACGGCCAGATCAGTTTCGACTTCTTGGTGACCGACGACGGCGTGCACCACATGGTGGAGTGCAACCCGCGCCCCACCGCCGGATGCACTATCGCCACACCGGAGGAATTCGACGCCGCGCTGTTCGATCCGGGTGAGCTGGTCGTGGTGCCCCCAGGACGCAAGAAGATGATCAAGGCGGCCGTGATCCGCGACGTCCTGATGCACCCGTCGCATTGGAAGGCCAATCGCGCAGCGGCCAAGGGCGCGGCGGGTGTCTACGACCAACGCAAGGATCACCTGCCACTGCTGTACTCGGCGCTGTCGTTGCAGCACGTCGCCAAGTACCGCAGGCAGCTCGGTGTCAATCGCCAGAAAGGCGAGCAACTCGTCGCCACGCAATTCTTCGACGTCCTCTACGACGGCTCATCCATCGGCTGAGGTCCCGCCGACCGGAAGCCGCCACTCTTTGCCTCCGAAGTGACCTGGGTTACTGTGTTCGTAGGTCACAGATACTTCGGGGAGTGAGGTCGGATCGTGGTGCAGCCAGATCATGAGGTCGTCATCGTCGGCGCAGGTTTCGGTGGAATGGGCGGAGCCATCGAACTCAAGCGGCAGGGCGTCGAATCGATAGCGATTCTCGAACGCGAAGACGACCTCGGTGGCACGTGGCACGTCAATCACTATCCCGGTCTCGCCGTCGACATCGCGTCGGTGACGTACTCGTACTCGTTCGAGCCGAATCCGTTCTGGTCGCGGCTGTTTGCTCCCGGCGCAGAACTCAAGCGCTATGCCGAGCACATCGCCGACAAGTACGACCTCAAGCGTCACATGGAGTTCGGCACGAGCGTCGAGAAGGCCGAGTGGGATGAGCAGGCGCGGTTGTGGACCGTGTACACCGCCGACGGTTCGAGTCGTACCTGTCGGTACTACGTCACCGCCACGGGGTTCCTGTCGCAACCGCACGTCCCCGACTTTCCCGGTCTCGACTCGTTCGAAGGGAAGGTGCTGCACACCGCCGACTGGGAGGACGGATTCGACTTCACCGGGCGTCGGGTCGCAATCATCGGCACCGGGGCGACGGCGGTGCAGTTGATTCCCGAAGCCGCCCGCGACGCAGCGCATCTGACGGTCTTCCAACGCACACCGATCTGGGTGGTGCCCAAGGTCGATTTCGCCATTCCCGCTGCGCTGCAGAATCTGTTCGCCACTGTGCCGCTCACGCAACGCGCCGCTCGTCTGGTGAACACCTCGCTACTGGAGATGCTGATGGTGTTCGGCGTCCTGCACTTCAAGCAATTCAAACCGGGAAACAAGGCCGCGGCACTGCTGGCCCGGGCGCATCTGCGCGCTCAGGTTCCCGACGGCGCGACCAGGAGGGCGCTGACACCCGACTACGACTTCGGGTGTAAGCGACCGACATTCTCCAACAAGTACTTTCGGGCCTACGCCCGCCCGAACGTGACGTTGGAGACCGGCGGCATCGGGCACTTCGAACCCGACGCCATCGTGAGCGCCGACGGGACGCGGCACGAGATCGACACGCTCGTACTCGCCACCGGATTCGACCTGTGGGACACCAACTTTCCCGCGATGACCGTGATCGGATGGGAGGGCCGGGACCTCGGAAAGTGGTGGCGCGACAACCGTTTCCAGGCCTTCGAGGGTATTACCATTCCGCGTTTCCCGAACTTCTTGTCGCTCAACAGTCCGTACTCCTACAGTGGCCTCTCGTACTTCACGACGATCGAGGCGCAGATGAAACACATCGCCCGGTTGTTCGGCGAGATGCGTCGACGCAAGACGGAGGTCTTCGAGGTGACCGACGCCGCCAACGACGCGTTCCTCGACGAGGTCACCGAGCATCTGCAGTCGTCGGTGTTCTATCGCGGAAACTGTGCGACGTCGCGCAGCTATTACTTCGACCCGCACGGCGAGGCGACGCTCCTGCGTCCGAATTCGACGCTGACCACGCTGCGTGAGATGGACAGCTACCCGCTGGACTCCTACTCCTATCGCTGAGTGTTGCTGGGGGAGAGGAGGATTCGGTGCTGCGTCACGATCCGACGTTCGCGGTGAGGTTGATCAGCAGCGCGACGATCACGGTGCCGAAGAAGTAGCTCAGCAGGGCGTGGAAGACCAGTGTCCGACGAAGCCGTGACGAGCCGACGTCGGTGTCGGAGATCGCGTAGCTCATCCCGACCGTGATCGCGACGTACACGAAATCGCTGTAGCGCGGTGACTCCGACTGATGGAAATCGATGAGCGGCGCGTCGCCCTTGTCTTCACTGACGCCGTCGCCGCCGAAGTACATGCGTGCGTAGTGGGTTGCGTACATCGTGTGGATGGCGGCCCACGATGCCACCACCGACAGCAGTGCGATGAACAGGAGTACCGGGTCTTTTCGGGTCAGCACCTCGACGATCCCGATGAGGCTCACGAATGCTGCCAGCAGCACGATGACAAACGCGCCCAGGCGCGTCGGCTCCTCGCGACTGGCGTGCGTCTCGGTTGCCTCGTTGTCCATCGGCCACAACGCCAACCACGTCCACAGCACGAACAGGCCTGCGCCGATTGCCCAGCCGGCCAGCGGCGCAGCGGTGGGACGTTCCGACCAGATCCCTACCGCGACGGCCCAGCCCACCACGATGCTCACGAGGAGCCGAACCAGCACCGGTGCGTCGCCGCGGTGGATGCGCCACTTCGGATGTTGAGAGTTCATGGAGCAAGTACACACCGCGCGGCCCGCAATAGAGTGGGGACATGCGCGCGTGGTCAGTCACCCAGCCTGCACCGATCGACGAACACCCACTCGATCTGGTCGACAAACCGGTCCCGACGCCCGGTTCTGGCGAACTCTTGGTCAAGGTGCGCGCGTGCGGTGTCTGCCGTACCGATCTCCACGTCACCGAGGGCGACCTGCCGGTACGTCGGCCAGGCGTCACGCCAGGACACGAGGTGGTGGGTGAAGTCGTCGAGGTGGGGGAGGGTGCGCGAGGCTTCGAACGGGGCACGCGGGTCGGGGTCGCATGGCTCCACCACACGGACGGCACGTGCACCTACTGTCGGCGCGGGAGCGAAAACCTCTGTCCCGCTTCGACATACACCGGGTGGGACGTCGACGGTGGATATGCCGAATACGCAACGGTGCCCGCCGATTTCGCTTATCGCCTTCCGGAGAACGTCGACGACGTCACCCTTGCGCCCCTGCTGTGTGCGGGGATCATCGGGTACCGCGCACTCAAGCGCGCCTCGCTACCGGAGGGTGGTCGCCTTGGCCTGTACGGCTTCGGCGGCAGCGCGCACCTCTGCGCGCAGCTCGCGATCGCGCAGGGCGCCGAGGTTCACGTCATGACCCGCGGCGCACAGGCGCAGGCTCTTGCCCGATCGTTGGGGGCGGCCTCGGTCAACGGTGCCTACGACGCCCCGCCGGTCCCTCTCGACGCAGCGATCACCTTCGCGCCTGTCGGCGACCTGGTCCCGGTGGCGATGCGCGCACTCGACCGGGGAGGGGTGCTGTCGATCGCCGGGATACACCTGTCCGACATTCCCGCACTGAACTATGAGCGAGAACTGTTCTACGAGAAGGAGATCCGCTCGGTTACCGCCAACACCCGCGACGACGGACGCGAATTCCTCGAGCTCGCCGCCCGCTACGGTGTCGCGGCGACGACACACACCTACCCGCTGTCGAAGGCCGACCAAGCGCTGTCCGACCTCAAAGCGGGCCGATTCGACGGCGCCGCCGTACTCGTTCCCGACTGACGAGTGCCACCAGTGTCAGACCGGTGCCAGCAGCTCCGGTCCGTTGTTGGCCACGCGGTTCACCAGTGGCGAGACCTCGCGGATCGCGATCGCGTCGGCGATGGCCTCACTCGGCGGCGCGAAGAGCTCCGACGGTGCGGGGTGGTCGGGATCGAGCCAGGCATCCCAACTGTCGTAGGGCATGATCCGCGGCATGCGGTCGTGTACCTCGCGCAGGTCGCCGACGGCGTCGGTGGTCAGGATGGTGCAGCTCAGCAGGGGTGGCGCGTCGGGATCTGTGCGGTCGTGCCAGGCCGACCACAAACCCGCCATGAACAGCCGTGTCCCGTCCTTGGGTGACATGAAGAACGGGATCTTGGTCGGCTTTCCCTTACTGTTTTCCGGGCCGGGCTTCCACTCGTACCAACCGTCCATGGGCACGAGGCAGCGCTTGGACTTCACCGAACTGCGAAACGAACTCTTCTCCGCAGCGGTCTCGGCACGGGCGTTGAACAGCAACGGTCCCTTGCCGACCTCTTTGGCCCACGTCGGTACCAGCCCCCATCGCATCGCCCGCACGCGCAGCCGCGGATCGTCGTGCGGGTCGCCGTGAGAATGACGTTCGACGACGGTCAGGATCGTCGACGTCGGTGCCACGTTGTAGTTGGTGCCCAGGGTCCGCGGTGCCTGATCGGTGTTCGGCTGATCGGGGCTCGGCTGGTTGACGCTGGTCTGGTCGTCGGGTGTGGGTGGCGCAGCGGGCACCTCGTTGACCGCGTCGATCTCGGCCGCGAGCTTGGCAGGGTCGGTCGTCACCGCGAAACGTCCACACATGCAGTCCATGCTGTCACGAGGGGCTGACACGAGGGGCTGACAGGGACAGGGAAACGCTCAGGCGGCGATGTCGGCGGTGATGGCCGAGGTCGCGGCGACCAGGTCGGTCGGCGACAGCTCCACTTCCAGGCCGCGTTTACCTGCACTGCACAGGACGCGATCCCACTCGAGAGCAGAAGAGTCGACGACCGTCGGCAGCGCGGTTCGCTGGCCGAGTGGTGACACACCGCCGAGGACGTAACCGGTGGATCGGGTGACTGCTTTCGCCTCGGCCATCACCGCCTTCGACGCTCCGAGTGCTGCTGCCGCGGCCTTGAGCGACAGCTTGTGCGGCACCGGTACCACGGCGACGGCAAGGCCGCCGGGGCCGCCGGTCAATGCCACGACGAGCGTCTTGAAGATCTGCTCGGGTGCAACCCCGAGTGTCGACGAGAGCGCATCCACCGCTTCCGCTCCATACGCCTCGGACTTCCGATCGTGGGTGTAGCTGTGTACCTCGTGCGGCACATCAGCCCTGCTGAGCGCCGCGAGCGCGGGGGTGGCTGCCATCGGAACCTCCAGATGTGTCAGCGGGGCCGCAGACGCGGGCACCGGAAGAAATCGGACATGCGCGGAACAATTGTCGGCGCAGCCCTGTTGACCAACAATGTCAGGACGCTCGCAACCCCTGTTCAGCGGGCGATCACCACAGATCAATACCGCGACATCACATGCCGCGACATCAACAGCACGAGCGTATTCAACAGATCGAGGAGGTGGATTGCCGTGGGAGCGACGTTGCTCGAACGACCGAGGCAACCACGACCTGGTGAGCTGCGAGAAGGAGCCGGGTCGGTAAGCTTGATCGACATCACCGGTGCACCTGCGCAGACCCTCACCGGGTTGGGCGGCATCGGAGTCATCAGCGAAGGGAATTACGTGGCTTCTCCCGAGTCCCCCGACTCTGACGGCGGTGCTGACAGGACAAGCGACACCGCCTCACAAGCGTCGAAAACCGAAGCACCGGAAACCGAAGCGTCGGCAATCGACGATTTGACCGCAGCAGCGGGTTCGGCGGCACCTCGTCGCGCTGATCCGTCGGAGACCGACGCCGATCTGACAGAACGGTTCGAGCGCGACGCGCTCCCGTTGCTCGATCAGATGTACGGCGCGGCGCTGCGTATGACGCGCAATCCCGCCGACGCAGAGGATCTGGTTCAGGAAACGTACGTCAAGGCTTTCTCGGCATTCGCGTCGTTCCGTGAGGGGACCAACCTCAAGGCCTGGCTGTATCGCATCCTGACCAACACCTACATCAACGGGTACCGCAAGAAGCAGCGTCAGCCTGCCCAGTACCCGACCGACGAGATCACCGACTGGCAGCTCGCAGCCAATGCCGAGCACACGTCGACCGGTCTGCGTTCTGCTGAGATCGAGGCGCTCGATGCCCTGCCCGACGACGAGATCAAGGCTGCGCTGCAGGCACTTCCGGAGGATTTCCGGATGGCCGTCTACTACGCCGACGTCGAGGGTCTTCCGTACAAGGAGATCGCCGAGATCATGGACACTCCCATCGGAACGGTCATGTCACGACTGCATCGTGGTCGACGTCAACTGCGTGAACTGCTGACAGACGTCGCACGCGATCGTGGCTTCCTCCGTCAGCCTGCCTCCGAGAGCGGAGTGGCACGATGAGCGACTCGACTCCCGATGTGGCGCCGGTACCGCCTGCCGACGATCCCGAATTCACCTCACTCGATTGCTCCGCGGTCATCGCCGATGTGTGGCTTGTGCTCGACAACGAGTGCGACGCCGCCGCTCGCGCCCGACTTCAACAGCATCTCGACGAGTGCCCGTCGTGCCTGGCGCACTACGGCATCGAGAGCCAGCTCAAGGCGCTGATCAACCGCAAGTGCAGGGGAGATCGTGCGCCCGACAGCCTGCGTGACCGGCTGCGCGTCGAGATTCGCAAGACTGTCGTCGTTCGCGAAACGCGGTATTCCGCGGGCGAGTGACCCGGCTTTCGACGAAGCGACGCAGGTCCAACCGGTACCGATTCCAGGATTCCGGGTGCGACGTGGGATAATCACTGAGCACATCGGAGACGAAGGAGGCCCGTCATGGGTAAGCGCGGACGCAAGAAGCGCGCACGCAAGAAGAGCGCAGCCAACCACGGCAAGCGCCCCAACGCCTGAGCTGCGTGCCAGACGAAAGCCCGGAGCGTGATCGACGGTCATACCGACCGCGTCCGCCCGGGCTTTTTCGTGTCGTGATCGCTTGCCGGCAGCCCGCCGCCGCGGTGCGCGCTCTGCCTGTCACAGCGGTGGACTAGGTTGTTCACATGGCAGAAGACGTTGTCGCCGAGATCGTGGCGAGTGTTCTGGAAGTCCGCGCAACCCCTGGTCAGCGCATCGAGATCGGCGACACGCTGGTGCTGCTCGAATCGATGAAGATGGAGATCCCGGTCCTCGCCGAGGAGTCGGGAACGCTCGCAGATGTCAGGGTCAAGGTGGGCGACGTGATTCAGGCAGGCGACATCATCGCCACCTACGAGTAGCCGCGCACCGTCACCGATGTCGACGCTGGCCGATCTCCTCGCCGAATACACAACACTCTCCGACCGTGCAGCGGCATATCTGCAGCGCGTCGTCGCCGAATGGCAACTGCTCGCCGACCTTTCCTTCGCTGATTTCCTGCTAGCAGTACGCGCCGAGAACGGCGAGGTGGTGACGGTCGCGCAGTGCCGACCCAACACGGCGGCGACGGTGTTCCCGAGCGATCAGGTCGGCATGGTCGTCGGTGCGGACGCCAACCCGCAGGCGCTGCGCGCATTCGACGAAGGGCACATTCTCCGCGAGGAGGACCCCACCTGGATCGGTCCGATCGCCATTCGGCGCGAGGCGGTTCCCGTCGGATTCTCCGGTGAGGTCATCGGTGTTCTCACCCGAGCTGTCGACCTCACCCATCCGCGATTGCCGTCGCCGCTCGAACTGGCCTATCAGGACTCGGCGAACGACCTGTGCCAGATGGTCGCCGACGGCACGTTCGCGCGGCTCGAGGTCAACCCGCGAGGCCTGTCGACCCCACGCGCGGGCGACGGTTTCGTGCGGATCGACGAGCGCGGCGTCGTCCTTTATGCGAGTCCCAACGCGCTGTCGGCGTTCCATCGCATGGGGTGGACGTCGGAGCTCTCGGGAAGACGACTGTCAGAGGTCACGACGTCGCTGCTGACCGACCCGTTCGAGTCTCACGACGCCGCCACGATGATCGACGTCGCCGCGGGCGTCGTCGCGCCGCCGGAGGGGCCGTACCCCGACATCGGGATGCGTATGGAAGCCGACGCGCGCCGGGCGACCGTGCTGCTGCGGGCGGTGCCGTTGCGTCCGCGCGGTGTGAGTTCCGGTGCCGTGGTGCTGATCCGCGACGTCACCGAGGTCAAGCGTCGAGACCTCGCACTGATCAGCAAGGACGCCACGATCCGGGAAATTCATCACCGGGTCAAGAACAACCTGCAGTCGGTGTCTGCACTGTTGCGTCTGCAGGCACGTCGCACGTCCAACGAGGAAGCGAGATCGGCACTCGTCGAGGCTGTCCGACGAGTGGCAGCCATCGCGACCGTGCACGAGTTGCTCTCGGGCAGCGTCGACGAAGAGGTCGACATGGACGAGGCCGTCTCCCGGTTGCTTCCCACGATGGTCGACGTCGCCGCCGGGGAGACGCCGGTGTCGGTGAGCCACCGTGACCGGCTCGGGGTGCTCCCGGCAGAGCTGGCGATGCCGCTCGTGATGGTGCTGACAGAGCTGATCCAGAACGCCGTCGAGCATGGGTTCGCCCGCCCGCGCGGGGATGACCGTGTGGATGACAGTAGAGACGGCACACCTCAAGTACATGACGACGCCAGGATCGAGATCTCTGCCGACCGCGACGTGCGGCGCATGGTCGTGACCGTGCGCGACAACGGTTCGGGGCTGCCGGCCGATTTCTCCATCAACGACTCGGAGCGCTTGGGGCTTCAGATCGTGCAGACACTTGTCGCGATCGAGCTCGGAGGTGAGTTGGAACTCGGGCCGAACCCGGAAGGTCGGGGAGCGCAGGCGCGCATCGCTGTTCCACTGCACGCCCGCACGCCGACGTGAGGGCAATACAAAAAGACCCGGCGCGATGGCCGGGTCTTTTTGTTGGTCCCCCACGGGATCGTGGTCGATCAGACTGTTTGTGAGTCGATCAGACGCTGCTGCGGGTCCGCGTGCGTGCCGTACGACGCTTCAGTGCTCGGCGCTCGTCCTCGCTCATGCCGCCCCACACACCGGCGTCCTGACCGGACTCGAGAGCCCAGGACAGACATTCGGCGGTGACGGGACACCGCGCGCAGACGAGCTTCGCATCGGCGATCTGTGCGATAGCCGGACCGCTGGTTCCCACCGGGAAGAACAGCTCGGGGTCCTCGTCGCGACAGATTGCCTTGTGACGCCAGTCCATTCCTTCTCCTTCAGGTGCGTGTGTTGCGCGCACCACTCGTCATCGAAATCTTGCTTCTTGTGGCTGTAACCATCAGTTCACGTAGACACACCAAATGTTTCCGTGCTGTTGCTTGTGAATACTTTCACGAATCCAGCTGAAGTCAATGGTGTTCCGCTGACACGTGTGCAATATCACTCTCCGTGGCCCTTGGCGGGAGGGGGGTGGTGCACTCGCGTCCGTGCCAATGTTCTATGCTACGCCGGTTGTTCGATTATTGCCGATATGTTTCCGCAGCTAGTGGCGTAGATCGCATTCTGACACCCAGGGGCGTGATCGTGGTCACCCGACGATTGCCGTCTGCCCGGGCGTAACCCGAAATTCATCTGACCCGAGAGTCAGGTGAGGCCGGTTGAGACGGTCGAGTTTGCGCTGCTAGGGGGCGATGTGCATGGCAGTGAAGCGCTCAGGGAGCGACGACGCCGAGTACGGACTCGCGGTGCGAGAAGTGGATCGACGTGAACGCCCCGACGTAGTCGCCGTCCATCTGGACGTCGATCGGCTCCTCGGCGTCGAATTGGACCCACTCGACGTCGTCGTCGCGAATGAGGTGTGGCGCTTTGGGGTCGCGCTGGGTGAGCAGTCGCGTGGCGAGTCCGACGTTGCGCAGTACGCCTGTCGACGTCGCCGCGAACAGGCCCAGGCGTGCGGTGAGGTCGGTGCCGGGGTTCGTGCGGATCTCGTGGTTGCCCAAGAACGTCCAGGGCGTGGTGTTGGAGACGAACGCGAATCGCACACCGTCGATCGGCTCGTTGCCGTCGAACTGCACGCGAAAAGGGGGCTGGCTCGACGATCCGCGTATGAAGCAACTGACCGTCGTCCACAGGTATCGGCCGGGTGTTGCCGCTTTGCCCGCGTGGCGTTTGTCCTCCATCGCGTGCACCACCACGGCGTCCATACCCATTCCCGCGTTGAACAGGAACCATCGAGTATCCGTGTGCCCCAAGCCGGTTCGATGAATCGACGAGGCGTCGACGAGGTCGATCAGCTGGCGCGTCGCGCGCAGCGGGTCGGAATCGATGCCGAGGGTCCGTGCGAAGACATTGGCGCTGCCTCCGGGGATGATCGCGAGCGCCGGGCGGGCGAGTGTCGGATCGAACTCGGCCGGCGATCCGAGAATGCCGTTGGCCACCTCGTTGACCGAGCCATCGCCGCCGTGCACGACGACGATGTCGTATCCCTGTTCTCGGGCACGCGCGCCGAGTTCGCCCGCATGACCACGGTGCGTGGTGTGCTCGACGTCGACCGGGACATGGGCGCTGAGGGTATTGACGAGCGCATCACGACCCGCGGCGGTGGTCGCGGTCGCGAAGGGGTTGACGATGAGCATGACGCGCACGACTCCCGAGGATATGGGGTCGCAGCGAACGCCGACCCTGCGCCCCCGTACTCCGAGCACCCAATACTCTGGACGGGTGAGCAAAGAGCAGGACCCCGCCGGTCGTGGTGCCCGTAGGTCGGCACCGCGAGACGGGCGTGAGAAGGCCGAGACGACCTCGGACACGGACGAGCTATGTCCGGTTCAGCTACGCGTGGCGGGGGCCATCACGGCGCTCGAGGGCGCGATTGCGGTCATCTTCGCCGTCGTCCTGGTGATCCGTGCGGCTGCGGGCCACCATGAGGCCGCGATCAGCGGATATGGCACCGCGGCCTGGTTCGGAATCATCTTCGGTGGCGTTCTCGTCGGCGGGATCGCGCTGATGCGCGGTCGTCGGTGGGGTCGGGCCATCTCGTTGGTCGCTCAGATCCTGCTCCTCCCGGTTGCCTACTACCTGTTCACCAGCCACCAGGTGGGATTCGCGATCCCCTTGGCAATCGCGGCGGTGGTGACACTTGTCCTGCTGTTCCATCCGGCGTCGGTGCGCTGGATCTCCGGCGACCTCGACGCTTCCGAGTGAGTGACATGCCTCGGAGTAGGCGCTGGACGGGGCGTCGAAGCGAACTGGGGTATTGATTTCGATCACACGATGGAAATTGTGTGTGACAACCCGGTGCGCTCGAGACGTTGTGATCTGACGGGTCGTAGAGTGAGCGCATGACGCGGATGCTGGCGGTAGCGAATCAGAAGGGTGGCGTCGCCAAGACGACCACTGTCGAATCCCTGGGCGCCGCGCTCGCCGATCTCGACGCGTCGGTGCTCGTCGTCGACCTCGATCCACAAGGGTGCCTTACGTTTTCATTGGGGCACGATCCCGATCAACTCCAGGCGTCGGTCCACGACGTGCTGCTGGGTGATGAGGAAATCGCCGACGTTCTCCTCGACACGGCCGACAACGTCACGCTGCTCCCCGCGACGATCGACCTCGCGGGCGCCGAAGCGCTCCTGTTGATGCGGCCGGGGCGCGAGTACGCGCTCAAGCGGGCGCTCGCGGAGGTGGCCGAGGATTTCGACGTCATCCTGATCGACTGCCCGCCCTCGCTGGGAGTCCTCACGCTCAACGGGCTCACCGCGGCCGATGAGGTGATCGTGCCGCTGCAGTGCGAGACGCTGGCGCATCGCGGCGTCGGACAACTTCTGCGCACGGTCAACGAGGTTCAGCAGATCACCAACCCCAACCTGACGATGCTGGGTGCCGTCGCCACATTGTTCGACGCACGGACGACCCACAGTCGTGACGTCCTCTCCGACGTCTCGGATCGGTACGACCTCCCCGTGATCGAGCCGCCGATCCCGCGGACGGTGCGGTTCGCGGAGGCGTCGGCATCTGGCGCGTCGGTGATGCGTGGTCGAAAGAACAAGGGCGCCACGGCATATCGCGATCTCGCCGAGAACCTCTGGAAGCACTGGGAGGCAGGCGAGGACGTGCGGACCTTCGATCCGAGCTGAGCTTTCGATCCGAGCGTCAGCCCGCGTCGGTGGGAACCAACGCGCGGACCGTCGAGCCGGTTTGTTCGACGACGTTGCTGCCGATGACCCGAAGGCTCGTCGTGGCGGTGACTGAATCGCGAGGGAATGCGATGGAGCCGGTTTCGCGGCCGTTCGCAGGGTCGCGCACGCTGATGCCCGCCCTCGTGGGGAGCAGGAGTGAACCGGCCATGGTCTCGCCGGGCCCCAGCGTCTGCGGGACCTGATAGGTGGGTCGCATGGTCTGGCCGTCGAGCACGACGGTCGCGGCTCCGGTGAAGTAGGTGACGAGTCCCTCGCTGGTCAACGCGACGCTGTCGGCGGGCGGTGACTCCGGCCCCTGCACGGTGCTCACCGGTCCTTCGACCCCGTCGGAGTCGAAGACGCGAATCCTGGCCTCGCCGGGCGGCGTGGCGACCTGACCCGAGGCCCCCGTTCGGTCGGCTCTGCCGTCGTACACGGCGATCCCCGAACTGCTCATGGCGATCAGCACCGGCGGTGGCCCCGAGGTGGTGTCGGTGATCAACGTCGACCCGTATTGCTTGACCTTCTCGTCGCTGTCGAGCACAGCGCCGAGCACCGTGAGCCGATAGCCGGGGTCGTTCTTGCAGCGTTCGATGACTGCGACGCGATCGCCGCTGATGGTGCCGGAGTAGAACCTGCAGTCGACGCGGCCGGGTTGCGTGCCCGGCTTGACCGGGGCGGTGACCCGACCGTACTCGATTCCGCGCACCAGATTCGATCCCCACGTCTCCAGCCGATGGCTGCCGAGCGCGAGTACGTACCCCGAATCGGTGACGAGTCTCAGTTCGTCGTCGGCATCGGAGGTGCGCGCGCCCTTACGCTGCCCAGTCGAGGAGGCCAGGGCCGTCACCTCCGAGCATCCACGCGAGTTTCGGTACACCCCCAGCACCTCGTCGGCGCTCGTCGGCCAGGCGGCCGCGGCGGAACACAGCGGGATATCTCGTGTGTATCGCCACAGTTCGCGGCCCGTTGTCGGGTCATGTCCGACGACGGTGCCGTGGGAGTCGGTGCCGTTGTCCGCGGTGACCACGACAGAGCGGGACATCGCGGGCACGCTTGTCGCGTCCGACGATGCGGTCCACGCGACCCGCAATCCCTGCGGGACCGCCGTCGCGGGCGCGACTTCGGGTGCGGGCGCTGACGCCTGCGCACTGTCGGTGTGGCGGACGGGACTCACCGACCACACGACGATGCCGACCACGACGACGATCACCACGATGACAGCAGAAACCGCCAGGTCGACGCGTGTGCGTCGTTCGGGGGCGATGCGTGTCACGGGCGCCCCGGGCGCGGTTGGATCACCTCGGTGCAGTCCTAGTCGGCCGTGGCGGTCGCCGGTGCCGAGTCTGCGGCGTGAGTGGTGTTCGCGTCGGAGCCGCGGCCCGCGCCTCCGCGTCGACGACGACGCCTGCGCGGCTTGCTCTCGCCGCCTTCGGTCGACGCCGCGTTGTCAGTGGTGGACGCCGTCGCCTTGTCTGCACCGGACGCGTTGTCCGCGTCGGTCGAGGAGTTCTTGTCGCCGTTCGATGCGGCGGCGTTGGAGCCGGACTTGCCGCCTCGTGTGCGACGACGCGTCCGCGAACTCGCGGTGCGCTCGGCGCGGGGCGTGCGCTCGACGCGTTCGCCTTCGGGGCGCTCGCGCTTGGGTGCGGCGACGCGGCCGGTTGCCGACTCGGGGATACCGAGCTCTTCGCGGAGGTGTTCCGACGTCGAGTAGGTCTCGGCGGGCTCGGGCACGCCGAGCTTGAGTGCCGAATCGATGAGCTCCCAGCGATGCAGCTCGTCCCAGTCGACGAGTGTGATGGCGATGCCGGTGCGACCGGCGCGACCCGTGCGACCGATGCGGTGCACGTAGGTCTTGTCGTCGTCGGGGCACTGGTAGTTGATGACGTGCGTGACGTCGTCGATGTCGATGCCGCGTGCTGCGACGTCGGTGGCGACGAGCACGTCGATCTCTCCGGTGCGGAACTTCTTGAGTGCCTTCTCGCGTGCCACCTGACCGAGGTCGCCGTGGACGGCGCCGACGGAGAAACCGCGCTCGGCGAGGTCGTCTGCGACCTTCTGGGCGGTGCGCTTGGTGCGCGTGAAGATCATCGTCGCGCCGCGGCCGTCGGCCTGCAGGATGCGTGCGACGAGTTCGGCCTTGTCCATCGCGTGTGCGCGGTACACGTACTGCGTGGTGCGCTCGTGCACCGCGGAGTCGTTGGCGTGCTCTGCGCGGATGTGTGTCGGACGCTGCAGGAACGTGCGGGCGAGGGTGACAATGGGGCCGGGCATGGTCGCGGAGAAGAGCATCGTCTGCTTCTGCTCGGGCAGTGCCGCCATGATGCGTTCGATGTCGGGGAGGAAGCCGAGGTCGAGCATTTCGTCGGCCTCGTCGAGAACGAGAACGGCTACCTTGCCGAGGATCAGGTGGCCCTGCTGCGCGAGGTCGAGGAGACGGCCGGGGGTGCCGACGACGACGTCGACGCCCTTGTTGAGCTCGGCGATCTGCGACTCGTACGGGCGACCACCGTAGATGGAGGCGATGGTGAGGGGGCGCTGCTCGCCGGAGGGGAGCGTGACGGTGAGGTCCTTCGCCGCGACCTCGAGGTCGCCGGTGACCTGCACGCAGAGTTCGCGCGTCGGCACGATCACGAGCGCGCGGGGAGTGTTGTCGAGCGGGCGCAGGCCGCTCTCCTCTGCGTGCATCAGGCGGTGCAGCAGCGGAACGCCGAATCCGAAGGTCTTGCCCATACCCGTGCGCGCCTGGCCGATCAGGTCGCTGCCTGCCAGGGCGAGGGGGAGAGTGAGCTCCTGGATCGCGAACGTGTGGGTCTTGCCGTCAGCGATCAACGCATCGACGATGTGCTGGTCGACGCCGAGCTCGGCGAAGGTGGGAGGAGTGTGGGTGTCGTCGACGATGGTCGTCTGCACGCCGGGTTCTGTCATGTTTTCTTGTGTGCCTTTCGCATCTGTTCCAGCACGCACGAAAAGGCTCCACTGAGAAGGTCACCGCGATCTGTCGGCGATGACGTGCAGGTCTCCGCTTCCGGAGCAATCCGAACTGCGAAGGCGTGGGCTCGATGAGTGCGCGCGCAATGTCTGGTGCCCCGCGGTCGGTGTGGATCGTTGCCTACAGGTCGCGCGGTGTCGCGGCGACGATCTCGATCCCGCCCGGATGATCCCATTCAGTGTGTCCATGGGAGTCCTCGGCGTACCAAGATGTCACGGTCGCGTCAGTGCACCGTTGTCAAGTGTACTTGGTGAAGCGATCGCAGCCGACCTACCATCGCCTCATGTCGTCTGCCGCGCCTTCTGCTGAGTCATCTTCTGGGTCGTCCTCGTCTTCCGAGCCGGCCTCCGCCACGTCGGTCGATCAGGAGGATCCGGCGATCGGCAAGCTCTACTCGGTTCTCCTCGCGGGCGAGTTCGCCGCATTCCACCGGCTGATCGACGAGTCGGCGATGGCGCCCGACGTGCAGGGGCGTATCAACATCGCGCGCATGGTTGCTTCGGAGATCGCGCACTTCGAGAACCTGTCCGAACAGGTGAGCCGATACGGCATCGACCCGGCCGAGGCCGTGGTGCGCTACAGCGGGGTGTTCGACGAGTACCACCGCGTCACCAATCCCAAGACCTGGTACGAGGCGCTGGTGAAGGCATACATCGCCGACGGCCTGGCAGCCGACTTCTACGCGGAGGTCTCCGGTGCTCTGCCCGCGGGACCTCGCGCGGTGGTCGCCGAGGTGATGTCGGCGACGGGCAGTTCGGCATTCGCCCGCGACGAGGTGCGCAAAGCCATCGACGCGAACCCGGCTCTGCGGTCGCCGCTGACGCTGTGGGGACGCCGCCTGCTCGGCGAGGCCATCACACACGCGCAGTGGGTGCTCGCGGCTGAGGAGGAGGTCACCGACCTGCTCTTCGCGGGCGCGGCGTCGTTGCAGGGCATGGCGGGATTCTTCGACGTCGTCGCCGACCGACACAGCGCACGCATGGCCGACCTCGGGCTCGGCTGAAACACTCCGATCCGCCGGTTGTTCGGGTTCGTTCGCTGTCAGCGGAGCGGGTGTCCGTGTGGCGTGACCCTGCACTAGCCTTGTGCCGAAGGCATTGAATTACTACTGTGCCGAAGGCATTGCATCAGCGCTGTGCCGAAGGCATTGCATCGGTCGCGCGAGTTCCGCGCGACATCGCCAACGGAAGGGTGGCCATGTCCGTCGAAGTGAAGATCGGCATCACCGACAGCCCGCGAGAACTGTCCATCCAGTCGACGCTCAGCGGCGACAAGGCATTGGCCGCTGTGGAGTCCGCCCTCTCGGGCAAGGAGTCGTTGCTGTCGCTGACCGACGACAAGGGTTCACGGTTCCTGATCCCGGTCACCAAGATCGCCTACGTCGAGGTCGGCAGCTCGGAGACGCGGCGCGTCGGATTCGGGAGCTGATCGCTCGAGAAAGCCAGTCCCGGCCCCCGACGGTCCTATCGACCGGAGGGGGCCGGTCGGCATTTCGCGCTACTCGGTCCCGCCGGATTCGCCATGTTTCGGCACGTGCGACAACCCGCCCCAGAGCAGCGCGACCGTGGTGTCGACCGCTTCGCTCTTGGCAATGGGGCGCTTGGCCTCGAGCCAGTATCTGGCGTTGACCTGACTCGCGCCGACCAGTCCGGCCGCGAGCATCCGTGAACGGTACGGGTCGAGTCCTGAATCGTGCATGACAAGCCCGTAGACGGCGTCGACACAGGCCTCGGTCGCGCCCTCGACCCGACGGATCACCGCGGGATCCAGGGCGTCGGACGAGAAGATCAGCCGATAGCCGGAATTGTCCTCATCGATGAAATTGAAGAATGCAGCCACCGCAGCCCGGACGCGCTGGCGGTTGTCGGTGGTGGTGAGCAACGCGTTGTTCACGTCGGTCACGAGCTTCTCGGCGTGCGAGTCGACGACCGCGATGTAGAGGTCGAGTTTCGACGGAAAGTGTTGGTACAGAACGGGTTTGCTGACCCCTGCGTGGACTGCGATCTCGTCCATGCCCGCCGAGTGGTAGCCGCGTTCGACGAAGATCTCGCTGGCGGCGTCGAGGAGTTGTCGCCGCCGTGCGCTGCGGGGCATCCGGGTCCCGTTTCTGGTACCCGATGACGATGCGTTGGCGCTAGGTGGCATGGATATAGGGTACTCGGGCCTCCCCACAACGTGACCGGGGTCGCACCCTTTGTCGACTGTCCGGTGTCGCGCAGGTGGCTCACGGGTGGATGGGTGCCGTTGGCCTCCCCGGATTGAGTGGGTACCTGTGAGAAAGTTGTCCGTGTGAGCCACACAGACAGTGGGCCCGAACAGTCGGGGGACGACGTCGACCCATCCCGTCGGGGCGGCGCATCGACACGTCGGGTCAGGGCAGGGGACGCGGTGCCGCGTGCTGCGCGTGAGTCGCGTTCGCAGCAGCGGGCGGCGCGATCATCGGTCGAGGACACCACCCGGATCGAGACGATCCGGACCGGCGCGGCGTCGAACTCGGGCGCACGTCCGCGGTCGCGTCCGCTGCCGGATCAGCCGCTGCGTGCGCGCTGGGATCCGACCGACGACAACGGCAGGGCCAGGGTCGACCGCGACGCTCAACCGGAGCGGAAGAAGCAGAGCGCACTCGGTCGCTTCGTGTCCACCTATGGGTGGCGCGCCTATGCCATTCCGGTCCTGATCATCCTCACCATCGTGCTGATCGTGGTGACCGTGCGAGACGACGATTCGAGCTCGGATGCGTCGAGTTCCGACGTCACGCCCGCGGCTCAGCGGAACACCAACGTCACCAAGGAGACCAAGCCGGTCGGCGCCCCGACGTCGTCGATCAAAGACGTCTCGCTGCCTGCCGGAACGTTGCCCGACGGGGGTCCGTACACGCAGCAGGGTAAGAAGACCTTCCACGTCGTCCCCGGTTCCGGAAAGCAGATCGGTACCGGACCGCAGGTGTACACCTACACAGTCGAGGTGGAGGACGGCGTCGCGCCGTCGGATTACGGCAGCGATCGCACGTTCGGCAAGATGGTCGACGCCACGCTCGCCAACAGTCGGAGTTGGATCGGCGACGGCAAGGTCGCGTTTCGACGCATCGCCGACGGCGAGCCGGATCTGCGGATCTCGCTCAGTTCACCGGGTACCGCGCGGGAACTGTGTGGATACCAGATCAAACTCGAGACGTCGTGCTTCTATCCGCCCGACAAGCGGGTGACCATCAACGAGGCCCGCTGGGTGCGTGGTGCGCTCTCCTACGAGGGCGACGACGTCGCGTATCGGCAGTACCTCATCAATCACGAGGTCGGCCACGGCATCGGCTACGAACACCACGAACCCTGTAAACACAACGGTGCGCTGGCGCCGGTGATGATGCAGCAGTCCTTCGGGGTCGCGAACTCCCAGATCATGGCGCTCGACCCCGACATGGAGGCCGACAAGACCTTCGTGTGCAAGCCGAACCCCTGGCCGTTCCCCGACAGGTGAGCCACTCCTCGTCGTGCTGTCCCGTCGAGCCGTCGGGAATGCCCGTGTGAGGCGAGTCGTTGTCTGGGTGAGTTGGTTTTCCTTTTCAGACGGTTTTTCTTAGACGGAGGCGTCCACGTGTCCCTGCCACCGCTTCTCGCACCAGCGGCAGAACTCTCCAATGACGAAGTAGCCCGCTACAGCAGGCACCTGATCATTCCCGACGTCGGGATGGACGGTCAGAAACGGTTGAAGAACGCCAGGGTGCTCGTGATCGGCGCCGGGGGTCTCGGTTCGCCGACGTTGCTCTACCTGGCGGCAGCGGGTGTGGGAACCATCGGCATCGTCGAATTCGACGTCGTCGACGAGTCGAACCTGCAGCGACAGGTCATCCATGGGCAGTCCGACATCGGTCGGCCGAAAGCCGAGAGCGCCCGTGACTCGATCCAGGAGATCAACCCCTACGTCACCGTCAACATCCACGACGAACGCCTCGAGCCCGAGGGTGCGATCGAGCTGTTCTCGCAGTACGACCTCATCATCGACGGCACCGACAACTTCGCGACCCGCTACCTGGTCAACGACGCCGCGGTGCTCGCGCACAAGCCGTACGTGTGGGGATCGATCTATCGGTTCGAGGGCCAGGCGTCGGTGTTCTGGGAGGACGCACCCGACGGACGCGGCATCAACTATCGCGACCTCTATCCGCAGGCGCCGCCGCCCGGGATGGTTCCCTCCTGCGCGGAGGGCGGCGTTCTCGGCATTCTGTGCGCGTCGATCGGCTCGATCATGGGTACCGAGGCCATCAAACTCATCTGCGGTATCGGCGAGCCTTTGCTCGGCCGTCTGATGGTCTACGACGCATTGGACATGACCTATCGCACCATCAAGATCCGCAAAGACCCTGAGGGCGAACGCATCTCGGGACTCATCGACTACGAGGAGTTCTGCGGTGTGGTGTCCGACGAGGCCGCGCAGGCGGCCGACGGGTCGACGCTCACTCCGCGTGAGCTCAAGGAGCGTCTCGATTCCGGCGAGAAGCTGGCGCTGATCGACGTCCGCGAGCCCGTCGAATGGGACATCGTGCACATCGACGGTGCCACGCTGGTCCCGAAGGGCGACATCCTCTCCGGTACGGCGCTCGCACAGATCCCGCAGGACCGTCCGACGGTGCTGTACTGCAAGACCGGTATCCGGTCGGCCGAGGCGCTCGCCGCGTTGAAGCGGGCGGGTTTCTCCGACGCCACCCATCTGCAGGGTGGGGTCACCGCGTGGGCCAACCAGGTCGACAAGGAGCTGCCGGTCTACTGAGCGTCGTTCGTCGCAAGTCCCGGCGCGCCACGCGTCGCTGCAGCACATACGACGTTGCGCTCGGTAATCTCTGCAGACGTGCAGAATCCGCAACCGCCCGATCACGTGCTCAACACGTTCGGGCTCACCTCTCACCCGCCCATCGCCATGGGCGACACCTGGGTGGGCGGCTGGCGGGTCGGCGAGGTGGTGCTGTCCCTCGTGCCCGACCACGCGCGGGCAGCCTGGTCGGCGTCTGTGCGCGAGAACCTCTACGTCGAGGGTCTGCGGATTGCGCGGCCGTTCCGCGCGACCGACGGGCGGTACGTCGTGTCGGGGTGGCGTGCGGACACCTACATCGCCGGATCTCCTGAACCCCGACACGACGAGGTGCTCGCCGTAGGTGACCGTCTGCACGAGGTACTCGCCGACCTCGAACGTCCACGCTTTCTGTTGCAGCAGCCCGCGCCGCCGCACACCGACGTCGACGTGTTCGCCGCGGCCGACCGCGCCGCCTGGGAGGACGTGCCGTTGCGTTCGGCGCGCGCCGCCGGAATGAGCGAACCGAGGTCCGACGACGGCATGCGCAGCGTCGACATGCTCAAGACTCTCGGGACGCTACGCAAGCCTGTCGACGTGCCGTCGCAGGTGGTGCACGGCGACCTGTTCGGCACAGTCCTTTTCGCAGGTGCGGCCGCGCCCGGGATCACCGACATCGTGCCCTACTGGCGTCCTGCTCCGTGGGCATCGGCGGTCGTCGTCGTCGATTCGCTCGCGTGGGGTGGAGCCGACGACGATCTGGTGCAGCGGTGGTCCGACCAACCCGAATGGGCGCAGATGATGTTGCGCGCCACCATGTTCCGGCTCGCGGTCCACGCCCTGCACCCGCGCTCGACTGCCGGCGCGCTGCCGGGACTCGCGCGGGTCGTCGACATCGTGCGGATGATGCTCTAGCGGCGTTCTCGGCCGCAGCGCCACGTCACGGCGTCGGGATCTCCCAGCGGCAGTCGCGCAGCGCGACGCGGTCGTCGCGGATGGGTACGCCCTCGGTGCGCAGTCGTTCCAGTTGACGCGTCGCCAGGTGTGCGGCGGGGCGCCCCGACGCCGGAACAACCCGATGCCACGGCAGGTCGGCGGTGTCGGTGCGCATGATCCAGCCGACGATGCGCGGCGACGAGAGTCCCGCTGCGGCCGCGAGGTCGCCGTAGGTGCTCACCTGGCCTACCGGGATTGCCGCGACGAGCTCGCGCACCGCTTCGACGTCGGCCTCGCTGATCTTGGCCAACGGCTCCTCACTTGCCTTCGGGGAGCAGGCCTGCGCCTTCACGAATGAGTGTCGCGCACAGGTCGGGTTCGAGGAACGGCACCATGTGTGCGCAGTCGGCGTGGTGGACGGTGACGTCCGGGCGTTCCGCCGCGCAGGCGTCGAGGAATGCTCGACCGACGAACGGAGGATCGACGCGGTCGGCGACGACGACGTCGGTCCCGACGCCTCGCGGTGGCAGGACGAACGGTCGGGCCATCTCGCTCCACGCTGTCGCCGCGGCGGGCTCGCTGATCCGCCACCCGACCCGGCCGTGTGGACGGTCGACGAGATGCTCGTCTAGTTCGCGATCGAGGTCGTCGGTCGGAACGTCTGCCCATCCCTCGGACAGCTTTGCGGCACGTGCGGCGTCGGCGTTGGCGTAGTCCCAGTTGTCGAGGCTGTCGGTCGAGACTTCGAGCGCGAACACCGGGTCGAGGCCCTGTGCGGGGTCGAGAAGGATGAGCCGACGGACCTGGTCGGGCATCCGGGCTGCCAGGCGTACGGCGATGGCACCACCGAACGAGTGACCGACCAGCACGAACGGTTCGTCGGCGCCGAGCTGTGTCTCGACAGCCGTGGCGACGGCGTCGACATGGTCGTCGAGGCCCCACGGTGGCCGCCACGGCGACCTGCCGTGCCCGAGGAGATCGGGTGCGATCACGCGGAGCTCGGGAATGCTGCTCGACGCGAAGTGTTCCCATCGTCGACCGTGGCCGGTGAGACCGTGCAGAGCGACGACCGCCTGGCCATCAGGAGGACCGAAGACGTAGGTGTGCAGCGGAGCCATGAACTCATCATGCCCCGCGTCGTATCCGTTTCAGTGCGCGCCACCCCGACTGCTCGCCGGGGTGGGGAACTCGTGAGAACGGGTGTCGTAGGCGCGTGATTCGATGGACTCGTGGCTCGACGACAAGGGGGGCCGAGACAGTCCCGGACAAACGCACCCCGTACACGACACCCCCGTGAGGGGCAGGGGGGCGGCACTGCGCTGCGCACCCATCTCGTCGCGTCGACCACTGATTCCGATGGCGCGCAGGGCGCCGGGCGGCCGAGGGTCTGGCCGGCGCAGGTGCAGGCTGTGATCGACGGCGCGGCACCGGCCTCTGGCGACGGCTCCGGCTGGCAACCGTGGCGGGTGCACGGCGGGCCGGGAACCGGCAAGACGTCGCTCGTCGTCGACGCCGCTGTCGCGCGGTTGCTGTCTGCCGATACGGACCCCGAGTCGATCCTGGTGCTCGCGTCGAGCAGGCGTGCGGCGGTCGCACTGCGCGAACGGATCACCCGCAGGGTGCTGGCTGAGTCGGGTGGCTTCGGAACGGGGGCAGGCGGCGCGTTGCGCGAACCGCTCGTCCGCACGATCCACTCGTACGCGTTCGCCATCCTGCGGTTGCAGGCGAGCGCGCACGGCAATCCGCCGCCCCGTCTGATCACCGGTTCGGAGCAAGACGTCGTGCTGCGCGAACTGCTCGCGGGCGATATCGAAGACGGTGCGGGCTACTGGCCGAAGCTGCTACGTCCCGCGCTGGGCACCGACGGCTTCGCGCAGGCATTGCGCGACCTCATGATGCGGGCTGCCGAGCGTGGCGTCGGCCCGGAAGAACTCGCGTCGCTCGGCCGCACACATCGCCGACCCGAATGGGTCGCCGCGGCGCGGGCATACGCACAGTACGAGCAGAACATGCTGTTGCGCGGGGCCGTGGGGCTCGCGACTCCCGGTGCGTCGGCGCCCGCGGTCGACGCCGCCGAGCTGGTCGGGTCGGCGCTGTCGGCGTTCGCGACAGATCCCGAGCTCCTCGCGGGTCAGCGCAATCGCATCCGGCACCTGATCGTCGACGACGCACAGCACCTCGACCCGCAGGCAGCAGAACTCGTCCGACTCGTCGGCACCGGAACCGAGTCGACGATCATCGCCGCCGACACCGACCAGTCGATCTTCGGATTCCGTGGTGCGAGTCCGCGTTTCGCCGACGGACTGGCCGATCCAGGATCCGAACGCGACGTCGTGCTGAGCGAGGATTTCCGTTCGCACCCCGACATCGGCGAGGTCGGCCGAGCGCTCGCGTCGCGGCTCCCCGGTGCCCGGCCGCATTCCTATCCACGGGCGTCGGCAACGGCGGACGACGACGCAGGCGCGGCGGTCAGGGTGTTCTCGTCGGCGGCCAAGGAGGCGACGGCCGTCGCCGACCTGCTGCGCCGCGCCCACCTGTTCGAGGGTGTCCCGTGGTCGGACATGGCGGTCATCGTGCGCTCTGTGCACCTGGCATTGCCTGCGCTGCGTCGAGCGTTCCGATCCGCGGGCGTCCCGCTCACGACGCCCACCTCCGATCTGCCGATCCACCGGCAACGTTCCGTTGCGGCGCTGATGACGGTGCTGTGCGCGGTCGCGGCGCGCTCGGATGCAGCAGAGGTAGCTCCTTCTCCCGACGAGACGTTCTCCATCGACGACACCGTCGCGTTGCTGACCGGCCCCATCGGAGCTGCCGATCCGGGCGCGATGCGCCGACTGCGTCGTGGTGTGCGCAGGTGCGACGAGAAGGCGGAGCGTGACGCATCCTCGGCCGGAGATGTCGCGGGTGAGGCTGCGGCGCAACGTGATTCGTTGACATCGTTGCGGGAGGCACTGCTCGACGACGAGGTCGCGCAGCGTTACCTGCGCGCGCTATCCGACGCCGAGGCCGCACCGTTGCGGCGCGCGCTCGACGTGATAGCTGCAGCGCAGCGGGCTCATGGTGCCCGCCGCGGCGTCGAGGAGACCCTGTGGGCCGCGTGGCAGGCGAGTGGGCTCGAGCGTCGGTGGGTCGGCAGCGCGATCAGGGGTGGGCCCGCAGGTGAACAGGCCGACCGCGATCTCGACGCGATGATGGCGATGTTCGAGGCGGCGGGCGACTTCGCCGACACGCTCCCGTCTGCGGGGCCCGCGGCTTTCGTGCACTACTTGAGCCAGTTGCAGATCCCCCGCGATTCCCGAACCGCTTCTGCGGCAGCCGATTCGGTGACGGTCCTGTCCGCGCATGCTGCGGCGGGCCGCGAGTGGGAGGTCGTCGCTGTCGCGGGTGTCCTCGACGGGCTCTGGCCGTCGCTGCGGAGTCGGGGCAGCGTGCTCGCCACCGCTGAGCTCGTCGACCTGCTCGACGGCGTCGCACCAGACGGGATCGACGTCGTCACGCGTGGTGCCGGGGCACTCGCGGACGAGCGGCGTCTGTTGCTCGTCGCGTGCACGCGGGCGCGGCGTCGACTTCTCGTCACAGCGGTCGAGGACGGTAGCGGCGACGCATCGCCGTCGAGGTTCGTCGCCGAGATCGCGGCGGCGCTCGGTGGCGAGTCCGACACGGACGCAGATGCGCCGCAGGTCATGGAGGGCGTCGCGCTCGATCCCGGCGTCGACCGTGTGCTGTCGCTTCCGTCGTTGGTGGCCACCCTGCGGTCCGTGGTCATCGCCGGTGCGCAGGAGCCAGAACTCGACGAGCGCACCAGGGCGGCCGCCGAACTCCTTGCCACACTTGCCGATTCCGACATCCCGGGAGCGCACCCGCGTGACTGGTTCGGTCTGGCAGAGGTGAGCACCGATGCGCCGCTGTGGCGCCCCGACGACGGGCCGATCACTTTGTCGCCGTCGAATATCGAGAGTTTGAGCAGGTGCTCGCTGCGCTGGCTGCTCGAACGCAACGGTGGGCGCGACGGCGATGCGACACCCGCCATCGCGGGCAGCCTGGTGCACACGCTCGTGCAGGCGGTTGCGGGCAACATCGACCCGGCCGAGGTGACCGGCGCGTTGCGCGACATCTGGGAGCGCGTCGACACCGGAGCGGCGTGGTACTCGGCGCACGAGTTGGAACGAGCGGAGGAGATGCTCACCAATTTCCGTGACTGGCTGCGTATTTCGCGCGACGAACTGCGGGAGCGTGGTGTCGAATCGGCCATCGACGCCACGGTGCCCGGCGTCGACGACGATCCACCGGTGCGGCTGCGTGGTCGCGTCGACCGACTCGAGGCCGACTCGTCGGGCAGGCCCGTCGTCGTGGATGTGAAGACCGCGAAGACCGCGGTGTCGCGCGCCGATGCCGAGGAGCACGCACAGCTCGCCGCCTACCAGGTGGCGCTTGCGCACGGCGGTGCGGCGCAGTTTCCGCCCGACACCGACGGCACGCTCGAACCCGGGGGTGGGCGCCTGGTGTTCGTGTCGGCGAACAATACGTCGACGGGCGCGGCCGAGCGTGTCCAACCTCCGCTGACACCGGAACTGCTCGATGAGTGGATCGGTGTGGTGCGGTCGGCGGCCAAGGCGAGCGTCGGGCCGGTGTTCGACGCGACGCCTAACCCTGGCTGCGCGCACTGCGCACTGCACACGAGTTGTCCCGCGCAGTTGCGTGGCAAGGCGGTGATCGATGACTGACGTCGATGTGCGGCGCGCGCGTGTCTCCGCGACTTCGCTTGCCGCAGCGCTCGGATTGCCCTCGCCGACACCCGAACAGGTCGCGGTGATCGAGGCGCCGCTGGAACCGCTGCTCGTGGTCGCCGGTGCCGGTGCGGGCAAGACCGAGACCATGGCGTCGCGGGTCGTGTGGCTCGTCGCCAACGGGCTGGTCTCACCCGACGAGATCCTCGGACTCACGTTCACCCGCAAGGCGGCCAGCGAACTGGGCGCCCGCATTCGGCGTCGACTCTCGATGCTCGCGGGGTCGCCAGCCCTGGTGAACTGGGACCCCGACGGCATGCTGGCCGCGCGGCTGCGTTCGGCCGACCCCGAGGTGAGCACCTATCACGCGTACGCGGGCAGGCTCATCGCCGACTACGGGCTGCTGCTGCCCGTCGAACCGAGTTCGACGCTGCTGAGCGAGACCGAGCTGTGGCAACTCGCGTTCTCGATCGTGTCGAACTGGACCGGCCCGTTGCACACCACCAAAGTGCCCTCCGGCGTGACCGAGGCAGTGCTGCGGTTGCACGGCGAGATGGCCGAACATCTCGTCGATCTCGACACGCTGACCGCGTGGGGCGACGACCTGCGGTCGATGGTCGACACATTGCCGCCCGGCCCGAGGCAGCGTGCGGCGCCGAGCAAAGACCTCGTCAAGATCCAGGAGGTCATCGACGAACGCCGTGAACTGCTGCCGATGGTGGCGGCGCTGCGCGACGCGATGCGTGAACAGTCCGCACTCGACTTCGGCAGTCAGATGTCGCTGGCCGCCCAACTGGTGCAACGCAATCCGGACGTTGCGGCGGGTGAGCGGCGGTCCTTCCGTGCCGTGCTGCTCGACGAGTACCAGGACACAGGCCATTCGCAGCGAATCCTGTTGTCGACGCTGTTCGGTGGTGCGGGTACGAAAGCGTCTGGAGGCGAACGTGTTCCGACGGTCGCTGTCACGGCGGTCGGCGATCCGATCCAGTCCATCTACGGCTGGCGCGGCGCGTCGGCGGCCAACCTTCCCCGCTTCACCGCCGATTTCCCGCGCTCCGACGGCAGGCCGTCGGAGCGGCTCGAGCTGCTCACGAGTTGGCGCAACCCCTCGCACACGCTCGAGCTCGCGAACCGGACCTCGGAAGAGTTGCGGCGCAGGGGAATTCCGGTCAGCGTGCTGCGCCCGCGACCCGACGCGCCGTCGGGAACGGTCTCGATGGCCCTCACCTCGACGGTGGTCGACGAGCGGGCATGGCTGGGGGAGGCCATCGAACGTCACTACCGTGATGCCGAGCGCGACGGCGTCGACCCGCCGACCGTCGCGATCCTGGTGCGCCGCAACGAGGATTCGGCGCCGTTGGCGGACGAACTCGAGAGTCGGGGAATCCCGGCCGAGGTGATCGGTATCGGCGGGTTGCTCCACGTACCAGAGATCGAGGACGTCGTCGCGACGCTGCGGTTGATGGCGGATCCGATGGCCGGGACCGCAGCGATGCGACTCCTGACCGGCGCGCGCTGGCAGTTGGGCGCCGCCGACATCGCCGCACTGTGGCGGTGTGCCACCAACCTCGCCGCCGACGCCTTCGCGGCATCCGGTGGTGCTGTCACCAGCCGCGAAGAACTCGACGCCGCGCTCGACGCCGTGCTGCCGACCGAGGTCGTCGACCGTGCCGGAATCGCCGACGCCGTCGTCGATCCGGGCGATCCGGAGGCGTACACACCGCAGGGATACGCCCGTATCCGGGCGTTCGGCGCGCAGCTCGAGGCGCTGCGCAGGCGCATCGGCCAGCCGCTGCCCGAGCTCGTCGCCGACGTCGAGAACACGATCGGTGTCGGCATCGAGGCTCAGATCAGGGCTCGTCGCATGCGCGGTGCGATCACCGGACGCGAACATCTCGACGCCTTTGCCGAGTACGTCACCGCGTACGCCGACCGTCCCGGCGCGAATCTGCCGGGCCTGCTGGCCTTTCTCGACACCGCCGAGACCATCGAGAAGGGACTCGAGCCCGGCAGGATCGAGGTGGCCGAGCAACGCGTCCAGATCCTCACGGTGCATGCGGCCAAGGGGCTCGAGTGGGATGTCGTCGCGCTGCCGCACGTCGCGGCACGGATCTTCCCCGGTGGGCGGGCCGATACGACGTGGATGCGCAGCGCCAAGGAGTTGCCGGGACCGCTGCGTGGCGACCTCGCGGAACCGGGGACGGGGGAGGGCTTCCCCACCTTCGACCTCGCAGCCGCGGGCATCAGCAACCGCAAAGAACTCGCCGAGGCGCTGACTCTGCACAAGGAGGCGATCGACGAGCGCAGGCTGGAGGAGGATCGTCGACTCCTCTACGTCGCGTTGACGCGAGCGCGCCACGATCTGCTCGTCTCGGCGCATCACTGGAGCGAGACCGGCGACAAACCGCGCGGCGGGTCGGAATTCTTCGACGAGCTCGTCGCCATCGTCTCCGACGCCATCGCCGACCCTGCCGTCGATTCCGAGGGCCTCAGCATCGACGAGCTCGCCCCGCCACCGGAAGACGGTGCGACGAACCCGTTGGCCGAGCAGACCATTCGTGCGCCGTGGCCCGCGGATCGGCTGGGTGCGCGTCGCGAAGGAGTCGACGCGGCGGCCCGACTCGTCCTCGATGCGGTCGCCGCGCGCAGTGCTCCGGCGCTCTTCGACGCACCCGCCGACAGCGGCACCGAGTCGGCGGCACACGGGCAAGACCCTGAGACCGCAGAAGAATCCGAGATCGCGCAGTGGAGAGCGGAGGTCGACGCCCTGCTCGCCGAGCATTACCGAGGCAACCAGGCCTTCGTCGACGTCGCGCTCCCGACGCACCTGTCGGTCAGCCAACTCGTCGAACTCGACTCGGACGAAAGGGAATTCGCACGACGACTCCGCCGTCCGACGCCGTTCCGGCCCAATCCGACGGCACGCCGCGGTACCGCTTTCCACGCATGGGTGGAGCGGTGGTTCGGTGCGACGCGGCTGCTCGATATCGACGAACTACCGGGTGCCGCCGACTCGTCGGCCTCGCCGGACGCCGACCTCGACGCGCTGCGCGAGGCGTTCCTGGCGTCGAAGTGGGCGTCGCGCAATCCCAGCGAGGTCGAGGTCCCGTTCGAGACGGTCATCGGCGACACGGTGATCCGCGGCCGGATCGACGCGGTGTTCGCCGAACCCGACGGCTCGTGGGTCGTCGTCGACTGGAAGACGGGTGCGGTACCCGGTGGTCGGCGTGACGGGGCGTCGAACGACTCGACCGTCGGTGGTGCGCAACGAGAATCCGTCGACATTCAGCTCGCCGCCTATCGGATTGCGTGGGCGCAGCTCGCAGGTGTTCCGGTGGATCGGGTGAGCGCTGCGTTCCACTACGTCCGGCACAACTACACGCTCGAGCCCGAGGTGTTGCCCGACCATGACGATCTCGTCGCGCTGCTCGCGCGAGAGTCGGATCAGTGATACACCTCCCGGATGCATTAGATTCACACCCTGTGAAGCAAAGGTGGTTCGGCTGATGCGCGGACGCGGATTCCGACGTCGATGGCGGGGCGAGGAGCTGTCCGACGGCCCCGACTACGCACTCGTCGGCGTCGTCCGTATTCCGGAGCTCAAGCAGAGTCCGGCTCGGGCCATCGGGCGTCGGGTCATCTTCGCGGTAGTCGCGCTGTTCTTCACGGCCGTTCTCGTCTACGTCGACCGCAGCGGCTACCGCGACGTTCAAGATAACGAGCTCTCGTTTCTCGACGCGATGTATTACTCGGCTGTGACGTTGTCGACCACCGGCTACGGCGACATCACTCCGTTCAGTCCGTCGGCTCGCCTGCTCAACCTGCTGATCATCACTCCGCTACGCGTGCTGTTCCTGATCGTGTTGATCGGTACGACGCTCGAGGTGCTGACCGAGCGGTCCCGCCAAGCTCTTAAAATCCAGCGCTGGAGGAACAACTTGCGCAACCACACCGTCGTCATCGGGTACGGCACCAAGGGTCGTAGCGCGGTCGACGCGATGATCGGCGACGGCATCAAGCCGGCCGAGATCGTCGTCGTCGACAACAACCCGGGAGTCCTCGAGCATGCGGAGGCCGACGGTCTCGTGACGGTTCGCGGCGACGCCACGAAGTCCGACGTGCTGCGGCTGGCGGGTGTCGCGCACGCCGCCAGCATCGTCGTGGCCGCCAATCGCGACGACACCGCCGTTCTCGCCACGCTCACGGCGCGCGAACTCAACCCGCGCGCGAAGATCGTCGCGTCGATCAGGGAGTCGGAGAACACGCACCTGATGCGGCAGTCGGGTGCGAACTCGGTGGTCGTGTCGTCGGAGACTGCGGGCAGGCTCCTCGGTATCGCGACCATGACGCCGTCAGTCGTCGAGGTGATCGAGGACCTGCTGACTCCCGACGCCGGGTATGCGATCGCCGAACGCGAAGTCGATCCGACGGAAACGGGAGGCTCGCCCGCCCACACCCGCGACATCGTCCTCGGCGTGCTGCGTAACGGTGTGCTGCACCGCGTCGACGACAGCGAGGTCGAGCAGATCGAGGCGGGCGACCGGCTGCTGTACGTCCGCAAGGGCGCGGGCGACTGAGGTTCGCCACCGGCGAGTGAGTCAGAGTAGAACAGTCTTCATGGGCGCCTTTGTCTTCGACCAACCGCCGCTGCTGTCTCGAGGCACGTTTGACCGTGCCGACGAGGTCCGCGACGAACCCGACCGTATGCTCGCAGGCTGGCCGACAGCGCGCGTACTTCGCATCGATACCGGCGGTCGCTATCCCGTCGAGCCCGACGGGGCGCTGCGGTGGGTCGACAGTTCTGAGTTCGGAGACGAGCCTCCGGCCGATGCGGTCTTCCTCGCACACACCGACACCGACCTGTGGACGATCAGGGTCGAAGCACTCGACGGCAAGACCGCCGATCCTCGACGCGGAGCCTCCCGACTCGACGCCGACGAGGCCGGACTCCTGGCCACCGCGCTCGGTATCTTGAACTGGCATGCGACAGCACGGTTTTCACCCGTCAACGGCTCCCCAACCGTCCCGGCACGTGGCGGTTGGGTGCGTCGCAATCCGGAGACCGGCGTCGACGAGTTCCCGCGCACCGACCCCGCGATCATCACCGTCGTCCACGACGGCGCCGACCGAATCCTGCTCGGACGTCAGGCCGTCTGGCCCGACCGGTGGTACTCAACGCTCGCGGGCTTCGTCGAACCGGGAGAGTCGTTGGAGCAGTGCGTGATCCGAGAGGTTCACGAAGAGGTCGGGATCACCGTGAGCGAGCCGCGATACCTGGGATCGCAGCCGTGGCCGTTCCCCAGATCACTGATGCTCGGTTTCTCCGCGCTCGGCGACCCCGCCGAACCGCTCCAGTTTCTCGACGGCGAGATCGGCGACGCGCAATGGTTCACGCGCGCCGAGGTACTCGACGCGCTCGACCGCGGCGACGAATGGCTGCGGGGCATGCCCGAACCCGACGTCGCCGACGGCGAGGACGCCCCTCGGCTACTGCTGCCCGGCTCGATCTCCATCGCGCGGGCGCTGGTCGAGGCCTGGGCGCGCACGCCCGCCTGACCGGGCCTGTCTCAGACGCCGAGCTTCTTCTTGACGTCGGTGATCGATGGGTTCGTGGCGGTCGTGCCGTCGGCGTACTGGACCGTCGGGACCACGTGGTTGCCGCCGTTGACGCTGCCGACGAACTCTGCGGCGTCGGGGTTGCGCTCGATGTCGATCTCGGTCCACTCGAGGCCCGAGCTGCGCAGGGCCGTCTTGAGTCGCGCGCAGTAGCCGCACCACGACGTGGTGTACATCGTCAGTGCGGCGGGGGTCTGATTCTCAGATGTCTCGCTCATGGCATCCACAACACGAACTCGTCGGCGCGTGTTCCCGACCTGTCTCCACGGTGAGGGTGTGGCGCGCTTGTGGACAGCGGTGAACGGGCCGGCGTCGGCGTCGTATCGGGGTGCCATAGTGGAACCCGTGTCCGACAGCCCCTCATCGCCCCGCGCACGTGACCGCAGCATCCTCGACGGACTCGACCCCGAGCAGCGGGCCGCAGTCCTCGCGCCGCGCGGTCCGGTGTGTGTGCTGGCGGGTGCGGGTACCGGCAAGACGCGCACCATCACGCGACGCATCGCGTATCTGATCGATCAGGGGCAGGTCAATCCCGGTCAGGTGCTCGCCGTGACGTTCACGGCGCGGGCGGCGGGGGAGATGCGCGGCAGGCTGAGGTCGCTCGGCGTCGGCGCCGGCGGTCCGAGCGTGTTGGCGCAGACGTTCCACGCTGCGGCCATGCGCCAGCTCCGCTACTTCTGGCCGCGCGCGTTCGGCAGTGCGTCGTGGGAGCTGCTCGACAACAAGTTCCCACTTGTCGGACGTGCGGCACGCAAAGCCGGACTCGACAGTTCCACCGACACCGTGCGCGACCTGATGTCGGAGATCGAGTGGGCCAAGGCGTCGCTCATCGGACCCGAGGACTACGTCGCTGCCGTCACCCGTGCCACCAGAGAGACGCCCGCACCCGCCGCGCAGGTCGCCAAGGCTTTCGCCGCCTACGAGGACGCCAAGGTCTCACCAGACGGCGACCGCCTCCTCGACTTCGACGACCTCCTCATCTACATGACGACGATCATCGAGTCCGACGCCGGGCTTGCCGACGAATTCCGTTCGCGCTACCGGTGTTTCGTCGTCGACGAGTATCAGGACGTGACGCCGGTGCAGCAGGGTCTGCTCGACGCCTGGCTCGGTCCCCGCGACGACCTGACCGTGGTCGGCGACGCCAACCAGACGATCTACACGTTCACCGGCGCCACACCGAAGTACCTTCTCGATTTCGGCCGCCGATTCCCCGACGCCACGCTTGTGCGCCTCGAACGCGACTATCGGTCGACGCCGCAGGTGGTCAGCCTCGCCAACCGGGTGATCGGGGCTGCGCGTGGGCGGATCGCCGGGACGAGACTGCAACTGATCGGACAGCGCGACGCCGGACCCGAACCCGAGTTCGCCGAATACGACGACGAGCCGAGCGAAGCGTCGGCCGTCGCGTCGGCCATCAAGCGTCTGATGAACTCGGGTGTACCCGCCTCCGGGATCGCGATTCTCTACCGAATCAACGCACAGTCGGAGAATCACGAGCAGGCGCTCACCCAGGCGGGCATCCCGTACCAGGTGCGTGGTGGCGAGGCGTTCTTCACCAGGGCTGAGGTCCGTCAGGCCATGCGGCAGCTCTCGCTCGTGGCGCAGCGGGGAATCCGCGACGACGTCGAACTTGCCACGGTGGTGCGATCGGTCCTCGGCGAGCTCGGCATGTCCGACGACGAGCCGACGGGTGCGCAGGCGAAGGCCCGCTGGCAGTCGCTGCGTGCGCTGTCCGGGCTTGCCGACGACATGCTTGCCGACAATCCCGCCCTGACACTGCCCGAGCTCGTCGCAGAACTCGACGCGCGGTCGCAGGCTCGGCACCCACCAACCGTCCAGGGCGTCACGCTGTCGTCGCTGCACGCGGCGAAGGGCTTGGAATGGGATGCGGTGTTCCTTGTCGGACTGACAGAGGGATCGCTGCCGATCAGTCAGGCCATCAAGGGATCGTTCGACGACGTCGAGGAGGAGCGTCGACTCTTCTACGTCGGCGTCACCCGAGCCCGCGAACATCTGCACATCTCATGGGCGATCGCCCGCAACGAGGGCGGTCGAGCACGACGTCGTTCGCGATTCCTCGCCGACCTCGTGCCCGACGACTCGCCCGCGTCGCGTATCGCACCGGCGTCGAAGCGAGCACCGCGGAAGGGACCGACGTGCCGGGTGTGCGGGTCGCGATTGCTCGATTCGACTGCAACTCTGCTCGGCCGGTGCGCCGATTGCCCGTCGGATCTCGATGAGGGTCTGCTCGTGGCGCTCAAGGAGTGGCGCCGGACGCGAGCGGACTCGAAGAAGGTTCCCGCCTTTGTCGTGTTCTCCGACAAGACATTGCTTGCGATCGCAGAGCAGCGGCCGACGGATTCCGCTGCGCTGGTGTCGATCTCGGGTATCGGTGCCGCCAAGCTCAACGAGTACGGCGAAGAGGTCATCGAACTCGTCAAAACCGCAGGTCAAAAATAGGTTGTGCGCTCTACGGCGAACCGAATAGTCTGGTTCGCGTCAGCACGGGAAGGTCACCGGCATATTCATGTGTGCCACGACCCCTCGCGAAACCATCGAGACCGAAAGGAGTGGATCAGTGAACGGAATCGCCAACGCAATCGTGATTGCGAAGACGATCGCAGCGATGCCAGATGCTCATCGCATCACGCACCATGCGCCGCGCGCATACGCCGTCAGTGACCACGCCTGGCGTGCTGCAGACCTGCAGCCCGCACCGTGTCTCGGTGCCACCGGTTTCCCACCGGCAGCACCGGTAGCGAGCACTGCCGCAGCGAAGCGAGCGATGCAGCGGTTCCCCGTACTGACTCGGGATCTCTCCACGTAGGAGGGTTTCGACAGCCACAACGGCCACGGGTGAATCGCACAAGGCGACCCGTGGCCTTTCTCGTGACGGATCACCGAACCACCACACCAGTGGATCGGCAACTCCCATCACGTCGAGGCCGAGGGCCATCGCCACAGACGATGACCAACCTCGAACAGATGTGGAGTACCAGATGACCGTCGAATGTGTTCTGGAGTCCTGTATCTCGGCGGACCGTGAGGTCGCTGCCGGGAACGCGCTGAGTGCCGCACCGGCACTCACCGCCTCGACCCTTCCGTGCCAGGAAGCCGACGCCGACCTGTGGTTCGCCGAAGACCCCCGTGACCTCGAGCGTGCCAAGGCGATGTGTGCCGACTGCCCGCTGCGGGCGCAGTGCCTGCAGGCTGCGCTTGATCGTGCCGAGCCATGGGGCGTCTGGGGCGGCGAGATCTTCGAGCGTGGTGCCGTGATCGCGCGCAAGCGCCCCCGCGGCCGCCCGCGCAAGACCGCGGCCTGACATGGATGGACACGACCCACGCGGCCCCGCCTCATGCGACACGACGTCGCAGATGGCGGGGGCCGCGTTGCGTTCTGGCTGACCTGCGACGTGGTGCGTCGGTCACCGTGGGGGACGCGCGGTCAGGGTCGCGCGCGAAAGCGGACCGCCCACTCGTTCGTCTCGACCTCGACGTCGGTGAAGCCCGCTGCGTTGAGTCGCTCGGCCAACGTCGCCGGATCGACCGGCACGCAGACGTCGCCGGCGTGCAGCGCGCGAAAGTCCGGGCTATCCCTGCTGTCGGAACCCGCGAAGACGCCGTCCGCGGTCAAGAGTCGACGCGCCTCCGCGAAGATCGCGTCCTGAAGTTCTGTCGATGGCACGTGATGCAGCATGGTCAGACACACGACGGCCGTGTAGCGCGAGCCTTCGAGTCCAGATGCCGTGCCATCGGCGTGGATGACAGTCACGTCGTCTGCCTCGGCGAAACGATCGGCAAGCGCCGCAGCCAGCGCCTCATCGACCTCAACCGCGGTCAGGTGTTGAGTTCTCGTACGCAGGATGTCGGTGGTCAAACCCGGTCCGGGGCCGAATTCGACGGCATCCGAACCCAATTCGACGTCGTCGAGCGCCCACGGCACGATCCACTGTGACAACGCATCTGCCCACTCGGTGCTCGCGCACAACTCCAGATGCTCCTTGTTCATCACCGCATCATCCCGCAAAGCCTGCCGCCACAGGAAGACTCCGTCAGCGTGGGTATCTGGTCAGCGCGGCTATGTGGTCACCGTGGGTAGGTGGTGATTGTTTCGCCTGTGCGGGTGCTGGTCCAGGTGATGGAGAGGTCGGTGTGCATGGTGGGTGTCCAGAAGCCGAGGTGTTTGCGTTGGTGGTCGGGTCCGCAGAGGGGGACGAGGTTGAACAGCACGGTCCAGCCGCCCGCGTGGGGGTCGGCGTGGTTGAACTTGACCAGGTGGTCGAGTTCGGTGTGTTCGGCGGGTTTGCCGCATTCGGGGTAGCGGCATACCCCGTGCAGGGCGATGACTTGTTGGCGTAGCCGGTCGGGTGGTCGGTATCGCAGCGCCCATGGTGGTGGTGCTGGGTAGCCGCCGTGTCCGGTGGGGTCGGCGGGAGGTGCGGGATTGTCGGGCAGCTCCCATGCGGCGAGGTTGGATTCCATCGCGGCGAGGTTGAGTCCTGGCGAGGTGAGGTTTGCTGCGGTGAGGTCGGGAAACGCGACGGGTCGTGCGATGACGCCTGCGGCGAGTTCGGCTGCGTGGGCGGGGTCGATCACGCCGAAGCCGACGAGCCGGGGAACCGCGACGCCGGCGGGATCGATGAGTACTTCCAGCGCCGTCTGTTGTGCGGGCTCGGCTGTCGGCTCTTCGGCATGGTGCTCATCGCAGGTCGCGCTGTCAGCGGCCACCTCTGCGTTGGCCTCGCCGGTGTTGGGCAGATCCTCCGCGGGTGCCTCGCCTGCCTCAGTCACACCTGCGTCAGTCACACCTGCGTCGGCCTCGCCGGTGTCGGGCTGGTCGAGCGGTGCTGTGTCGTCGAATGGTGCTGTGTCGCAGTCTGTTTCGGGCTCGGATGGTGTGGCGGGGCAGGTGGTGTTTCCGCAGTGGCAGGTGAGGTGGGCGCCGGGGAGGCCTTGGATGTCGGCGAGGGCGGCGACGCGGCGTCGGCCGTGGGTGCGTGGGTCATCGGCACAGAGTCGTTCGTCGATGAGTGTGGAGATGCGTGTGGCGAGGTGGAGGCCTTGTTCGGCGGGTAGGCAGCCGTCGAGGGTGACGTGTCCGTGTGTGTCGGGGCGGATGTGGATGTTTTGGTTGCGGTCGGCGAAGTCGTGGCGGGCGTCGGTGGCGGCGTCGGGGTCGAGGGCGATGACCAGTTCGGTGAGTTGGTCTCGCAGGGTGGAGTCGGCGGAGGTGCGTCGGGCGAGTTCGAGCGCGAGGGGTTCGGCCTGTGCTCGTAGTGACGGGTCGAGTATCGAGAGGTGGTCGGCGACGATGTCGATGCGGGATAACCGGATGTGGCCGTCGAGGAAGGCGAGGGTGGTGTGGGGGAGGTCGGTGAGGTGGGCGCCGAGGATGGCGTAGCGGCGCGCGAGTGATCGGGAGATGCCGAGTTGTAGCGAGATTTCGGCGATCGCTGCTTTGTCGACGGCGTGGTGAGTGTGCGGTCGGGTGGCGGCGACGACGAGCATGTCGTCGGCGATCGATTCGCCGATGCGGAAGGCCATGAGCGCGGTGCGTGCTTCGGCTTGGCGTGCCAGCCGTTGGGTGGTGCGGGCGACGTCGTTGAGTTCG
>NZ_LZTC01000104.1:0-6291 GCF_001665905.1 Gordonia sp. 852002-50395_SCH5434458 | reverse complement strand
GAGTTGGGGATGTGCGCGCAGCACGAGGTCGACGGCTGTGGGCGGTACGACAAACGGTGCGCTGGCCGAGCCGATGCGTGAGAGTCCGTAGGACATGCGCTTGTTGTAGTCGGCCAGGGCGTCGGGTGTGCTGCGGTATGGTGTGTCGCGCGCGATGCACGTTGATAGTGCTGCGCGGCAGCGCCATTCGAGTTCTGCGCGGATTTCTTGGCCTGCCGCCACGATCAGTGGGCGGAAGCGTGGGTCGGCGTATCGGTCGGCGACGGCGGCGTCGGCAACCATGCGTCCGGCGATCACGTCGAGCGGGTAGTGCACGCCGAGGACGACGCGGTGATAGCCGGCTTCGCTACCGCGCGCGAGGAACTGCGGTGCGAGTTCGGGAATCATCAGTGCGAGCAGCCCGGTGCGGATCATTGCCGACGCGGTGTGCCCGGACGGGTACGACGAGCCGCCGGAAAGTACGTCCTCGTCGGTCTTGCCCGGCAGGTTGTAGACCTTGATCCGGTTCGGCGCCACCTTGTACGGCCTGGGGTTGTCGGAGATCTCCTTCTCGACGAGCGTCGACGACGCGATGCCTTGCCCGCGTGCGGCGAGTGAGTCGATGAGTGCGGTCACCTTCGGCAGTCGCTTCTCGGTGAGCGCTTGGCGCACATCGGCGCCGAGCTCGGTCCCGAACGCATCGGTCATGGCGTGCAATTGCTTCTGCGACAACCCGTCGATCGCGTACGCGTCGTCGAGTGCGCGCTTGCGCAATGCCGGATCATCCTGTGCCGCATTGTTGATCGCGACCGCCTTCTCCAGGTTCTCCGACATCGTCGCGGGGTGATGCGCACGAATGTCGGTGAAGCTCGAGATCACCGGCCAGTAGATGACGTCAGAGCCGTGGACATCCGACTGATAGAGGGTGGCCAACGCTCCGACCGGGAATGCGGTGGGTGTCGGTTTCGGCGGCGCTGCCTGCGCGGTGGCGGGGGCGCCGAACACCGCACACATCACCGCTGTTGTTGCGACGAGTCCGTTGGCGAGTTGTCGCGGGAGTCTCATGTCGTGGTTCCTGTCGATAGAAGGTCGGGTCGGGTTCCGGCGAAACGAGTTATGTGCGAATCAGTTTCGGGGTACCCGCCCGCGTCGACCAACCGAATGCTCGCCGAGTCGTCGAACGCGGGTCGAATACATCCGCGACGTAGAACCATTCCATTGTGGCCCGCGCGGGCGTCACGGTCATCACCCCGAATCCGTGTGTCGTCAGTTCGACATCCTTGATCCACGGGTTGGCCAATTTGATGGCCTCCTGACCGGCGGACAGCACCGCGACAGTCGGGGCGTCGAGTGCGCGGCTGACCGCGATGCTGTCGTGCGCACTCGCGGCCGTGATGCTGGGGACGGTGAACTCGCACGCGACGGTGCGTCCCGAGCGGTCCTTTCCATAGTGGGAAACGTTCAGCGGCAACTCACTTGCCCACGAGCTGTGGATGTCTCCCGCGACCAGAACCACGTTTCGCTTGCCCGCCTTGTCGATCGCGGACAGCAGTTGTCGACGCTGCGCCGCGTACCCGTCCCACTGATCGTTGTTGACCGGGAAGCCGTCTCGGGGGACTCCGACCGTGTCGTGTAACCACTCGGCGAGTCTTGGATCGGTCGACGCGGGAATCGTCAGCGGCACCATCATCACTTCGCTGCCGATCACCTGCCAGCGGGTCGACGACGTCGTGATCGAGGTCTCCAACCAGGTGTACTGCTGTGCACCGGTGATCGACTGCTTCGGATCATCAACGCGCGCAGTCGATTGCTTGTCGCGATACGAGCGGAGATCGGGAATGATGAGCTCGGCCAGTGTGCCGAAACGGAGGCGTCGATACAGGTGCTCGCCGTTCTCGAGCGAGTTCGGGCGTACCGGCATCCACTCGAAGTACGCCTGTGTTGCCGCACGTTTGCGAGCAGTCCAACTGCCCTGCGTCCGCGGGTCGTGGTTCTCCGCGCCGTCGCGGTAGGAGTTGTCGGCCGATTCGTGGTCGTCCCATATGCAGACAAACGGATGCGCGGCATGGGCGCGGGCAAGGTCGGGGTCCTGGTGGTACTTTCCCTGCCGGATGCGGTAGTCGGTCAGGCTCACCGTCGCGTGTCTCGGTTCGACCTTGCGAACAATCTCGCCGAATGCTCCTGTGTAGCCGCCGGATTCGTACTCGTAGGTGTAGTCGCCGAGGTGCAGGATGAAGTCGATGTCGGTGCGCTCGGCCATGGCCCGGTACGAGATGAAGTGTCCTGCTTCGTAATTCGAGCACGAGCAGACTCCGAACCGCAGACGGTCGATGTCCGCCGAGGCCGCGGGGGCTGTCTTCGTTCTGCCGACCGGCGACACGGCGCCCGCCGCGGGACCGTCGAGCACGGTGAAGCGGTAGAAGTATCGCGTCGCGGGAGCAAGTCCCGCGGCGTCGACCTTGACCGTGTGGTCGCGCTGGGCCGTCGTCGTCACGCTTCCGGACGCGACGACACTGCCGAATGCGTTGTCGTGCGCGACTTCCCAGCGCACCGCGGTCGGGTCGCCAAGGCCGGAGCCGGGTGTCGCGCGTGCGTGGGGTGTGACGCGCGTCCACAGGATCACGCGGTCGGGGAGCGGATCGCCCGAAGCCACCGAATGCGCAAAGACGCCGGAACCTCCCGGGGCTGCCGCTGCAGACGGAATCGCAGCCGACGCGACGGCGGCGGTGCCCGCAGCCACCGTCGCCGACTTCAGGAACGTCCTGCGCGTTACATGTGACATCTGCGAAGTCTGTGACATCTGCGGAGTCTGTGACAACTGCGAAGGCAGCGGTTTACTGACCGGTTTGGGAAGTCTGTGAGCCACGAGGAGTCAGTCAAAACCCGCCATGTGACCGGATTGGGTGTTTCAGGTGAACGGCGGGTGTCGACGCTCAGGCCTCGCCGCGCTCCCACTGCTCGATCAGGCCCGCCTGCGACTCCTCGGTCAGCAGTCCGTAGAGCTTGAACCGTGCCATGCCGCCGTCGGGGAAGATGTCCATCCGCGCTTCGGTCATCGGCCGGTCGAGGTCGATGACGAAGCGGTGGCGAGTGTCGGGTTGCAGCTCGGTGCGGGGCAACACATCGAACCATTCACCGTCCTCGCCGTCTCGGCCACGCACCGTCGCTGCTCCCGGCGCGTTGCCGATGAAGTAGCTGGTGTCGAGTTCGACGAGACTGACCCTGCCCTGGCCCGCGAGGCGCACCTGTACCCAGTCGTTGCCGGAGTCACGACGGCGGCTGGTCTCCCATCCCTCGCCCATGTGGCGTGCGCGACCGGGCATCAGCAGGTTGTTCGGTGAGCTGTAAAACATGTTCGAGCATGCCGTGATCAGTCCGCCGTTCTCGAGGGCGGCGAGATCGAAGTGGCCGTAGCGGAAGAAGTGCGGATTAGGCACACCGCGGCCGTGAACACGGAAGCGTGCGACACCGCCGTCGGGATGCATGGTGAGTCGGACGTGCGTGAAGCGGCCCTTTGCGTCGACCTTGAACGGATTGCGGGTGTCGCCGTCGACCTGAGTCTTCTCGACGATCGTTGTCCACTCGGCGTCGTCGACGAGTTGTTGCGCCGACACGACGCCTTCGACCGCGGTGGCCTCTACCGAGATCTCGGGCGGATAGTTGCCCTTGAACCACGACGTGTCGACGACGACGCCGTAGATCACACCGGGTGCGCCGAGCCGGATGATCGCCTGGTCGACGCCGTCGCGGCGTCGGCGTCGTGTCTCCCAGCCGTCGTAGACCTGACCCTTGTGCCCGAAGGTTGCGGGCCGGTACTCGGCCGGGCCGGTCTTGATCAGGTTCTGTACCTCAGCGAACAGATCGTCGTTGGTCCACACGACCGCGCCGCCGAGATCGCGAAGCGCGAGGTCGGGCATGGAGGTGAAGTGGGGGCGGCTACCTGACGGTGGTGGAGGCTGAGGAGTCACGAATGTCGATGGTAGTTGGCTGTTTGCGTAGCGCAGAACTCGAGCGCATACTTGCGCTCGGCATTTGCTTGCAACATGCAACTACTTGCAATAGGTAACATCCGTCGGCTTTGTCCGTTAGGTAGTAAAAGGCGGTAACAGTGCTCGACCCGGAGTCGATCGACCAGCTCTTCGATTCGCTCAGCCGATACCTGCGTGTCCGGGATCGTGCGGTCCACACCACGTTCCGTACCAAGGACGGGGAGTTCGAGACCGCGGCATTCCGCGGCCTGTTCCACCTCGACCGTGCGCCCATGCGGTCGAGCGAACTCGCCGCCGCGCTCAACGCTGATCCGTCGACCGTGTCGCGACACGTCGCACAACTCGTCGACCTCGACCTGGTGCGTCGCGAGGCCGATCCGGCCGACGGACGCGCAACGCTCCTGGTGATCACCGAAGCGGGACGTCGACGCGTCGAGGGCATGCGAGCGATGCGTCGTGAAGCGTTCGAGTCCGCGATGACGGACTGGAGCCAAGACGAACTGTCGACGCTGGTGGTGTTGTTCGACCGCTTCGTCGACGCCGCGGAGCAGCTGATTGCGCCCGCAGGCGAACATTCCGGGAAAGGAACGAGATGACAGACGAGACGCAGGTGTCCACGCCATCTGACGAGGTGGCGGGCGCCGGTCTGACCCACCGGCAGATCCTCACGATCCTGGCCGGCTTGATGCTGGGAATGTTCCTCGCGGCGCTCGACCAGACCATCGTGTCGACCGCGATCCGCACCATCGCCGACGACCTGCACGGCTACGACATGCAGGCATGGGTGACCACCGCCTACCTCGTCACGTCGACCATCGTCACTCCGCTCTACGGCAAGCTCTCCGACCTCTACGGCCGCAAACCCTTTTTCCTGCTTGCCATTTCGATCTTCATCGTTGGATCGCTGCTGTGCTCGCTCGCGACGTCGATGTACGAGCTCGCGGCGTTCCGCGCTCTGCAGGGGCTCGGCGCCGGCGGTCTGTTCACCCTGGCGCTGACGACGATCGGCGACATCGTCCCGCCGCGTGAGCGCGCGAAGTACCAGGGCTACTTCCTCGCGGTGTTCGGCACGTCGAGTGTGCTCGGTCCGGTACTCGGTGGCTTCTTCGCCGGTCAGTCGACGATCCTCTGGGTGTCGGGGTGGCGCTGGGTCTTCCTGGTGAACGTGCCGATCGGCATCCTCGCGCTGATCGTCGTCGCCAAGGTGCTCAACTACGACCAACAGAAGGGTCGGGGCGGCCGTACCGACTACTGGGGTGCGTTCGCGCTTGCCGTCGGCATCGCGCCGTTGCTGATCGTGGCCGAGCAGGGCCGCGAATGGGGCTGGTTCTCGGGTTGGGCGTGGCTCTGTTACGGCGTCGGAGCCTTCGGCATCGCGCTGTTCGTCTGGATCGAACACAAGATGGGCGACGACGCGCTCATCCCGTTGCGCGTCTTCAAGAATCGGGTGTTCGCGCAGGGCATCGTGATCTCGATGGTCGTCGGTGCGGTGATGTTCGGCGGGATCTCGATGCTGCCCCAGTACTTCCAGGTGCTGCGCGGCTCGAGCCCGATGGTCGCGGGCCTGCAGATGCTGCCGATGGTTCTCGGTCTGATGATGGGTTCGATCGCGTCGGGTCAGATGATCTCGCGCACAGGCAGATACAAGGTGTTCACGATCGTGGGTGCGGTGCTCATCACCGTCGCCACGTTCCTGTTGCACCTGGTGAGCACGTCGACGCCGGTGTGGCTCGTGATGCTCATGGCGTTCCTGCTCGGCTTCGGACTGGGCAACCTGATGCAGCCGATCACGCTCGCGATGCAGAACATCCTGCCGCCCAAGGACATGGGCCTGTCGACCGGCACCGCGACCTTCTTCCGCCAGATCGGCGCGACTCTCGGTGTGGCCGTGTTCTTCTCACTGCTGTTCAGCATGATGGGACCGAACATCAAGGACGAGATGGTGTCTGCAGCGCAGACTCCCGAGTACCGCGCCGCAGTCGTGCGGGCAGCGGGCAGTGATGATCCGCAGGTCAGCGAGTTCGCCAAGGGTCTGATCGCGGCGTCGCAGAATCCCGGGGGAGCGTCGGGGTCGTCGGACGCGGTGATGAGCGATACGTCGATCATCGAGAAGTTGCCCGCCGAATTGGGCGATCCGATCAAGGAGGGCTTCGCGAACTCGATGGACACGGTGTTCCTGACGGTGTCGATCGTCTCGCTGCTCGCGATCATCGGCACGGTCACGTGGAAGGAACTCCCGCTGCGTCGCGGGAAGCCGGCCGCCGAAACTGTGGCTGCCGAGTAGGGCCAGCGAGTAGTACCAAAGAAAATCCACCTCATCTGT
>NZ_LZTC01000103.1:0-8718 GCF_001665905.1 Gordonia sp. 852002-50395_SCH5434458 | reverse complement strand
TTGTCGTCTAACGCCATGCTCATAGATCTTCCTCTCACTGATGAGCACTGGACTTACACAGACCATCTGACACCCCCGCGGTCGCAATGTTCACCGAGGCTTTCACCCGCCACGGACCTCCCCTCATGCTGCACGCCGACAACGGTACGGTGATGCGCTCCAACGACCTCCTCGATGCCCTCGAGGACGCGGGAGTGGTTGCGTCGTTTTCGCGGCCCCGGGTCAGCGATGACAACCCGTTTTCCGAGTCGTTGTTCAAGACCGTCAAATACGATGTGACCTGTCCGCCGTCCTTCGACGACATCGACCACGCCGCTGATTGGACCGACCGGTTCCTGCACGCCTACGCCCATGAACACAGGCACAGCGGAATCGGCTGCTACACACCGGCATCGGTGTATGACGGCAGCTTCGTCGAGATCAGAAACCAACGCCAAACACGCCTCGACACCCTCTACGCACAACACCCCGAACGCTACCGGCATCGACACCCCCAGGCCCCGAACATCCCCGCGATCGTCGGCATCAACCACAAATCCACCACCAAGAAGATCTCAGTAACCCACCTGTCTCAGACAGGTTGACAAATACCGTGTTCCGCGCGGAAAGGTCAGCAAGTCGCGGAAAGAACCCTTCCCCTACTTTCCGCAGGCGGGCAGGCAGCACCGGCGGCGGGCAGTGTCCGACCTCCGACCAGCCCGCCGCCCGCCCAAACCCCCGCCCGATCACTCCTGGCCCATGCCGCGCTGTGACAGGTCGTTCGCGTCGGCTCAGCCGATGACGTCGCCGCGGCCGATGGCGACGGCCAACAGTTCGGGGAAGGCGTCGGGTGTGCAGGCGAACGCGGGAACTCCCATGCCGCTCGGGACGGCGGCGATGTCGCGGCCGAAACACAGTGTCGGGGTGGCGAGCTTGTGCCCGGCCTTGACCGACGCGGCGTCGGGCGCAAGCGCCAGCACCTGATCAGCGGTCCACCGGTCCCCCATGCGTTTCAGCCAACCACACGGCACCGACATCGGTGGGCGAGGCAGTGATGGCCTCGCGCGGAGATCCCCAGCCCCACGGCGGGTCGGGAATTGCTCGACGAAGCGTCGGCGCGATCTCGGCCTGGAACAGTTCGAGGCTGCGCCGATGATCGCCGCGGTCGAGTCCGTTGGCGTCGGCGTGCAGATGCAGCACCGTGTGGCCGAACTGCTCGTGGTAGCGATGCACCTTGTCGATGATCTGTTGCGGACTGCCGATCAGCGCGGACGATCGCTCGATGAAGTCGTCGAGCGTCGCGAAGACAGGTGTCACTCCGAGTCTCGCCTGCGCTGCGAGGTAGCCCTCGAAGACCGGACGGTACTTGTCCTTCGCGTCCTGCGACCGTTCCGCCGCGAAGAAGCCCGCGGTGCCCGCTCCGACGGCGATCTGCGCGGGGTCGTGGCCGTAGGCATCCCAACGTTCCCGGTAGAAGCGGATGAGCTCTGCGTAGGGTTCGATCGTATTGGTGACGTTCGCGGAGAACAACGGATCGCCGTATCGCGCTGCGAGGTCGACGGATTCGCGGCTCGTCGCGCTGCCGTGCCAGATGCGGATCGGACGTTGCAGCGGCAGCGGCCATACCTCGGCGTCGTTCAGTGGTGGCCTGAACTGTGTGGGATAGGTGATCTTGTTGTTGCGCCACAGAGTTCGGAAGACCTCGAATGATTCTGCGTTGCGCGCCCACTGATCGTCGGGCGTGACGTTGAAGAGTTCACGTTGCGCCGAACCGTTTCCCTTGCCGATGATCAGTTCGAGCCTGCCACCCGACAGGTGGTCCAGCGTGGCGTAATCCTCGTATGCGCGAACAGGATCGAGCAGCGACAGGGTCGTCACGGCTGTGAACAGTCGGATACGGGAGGTCAGCGCAGCGATGTGACTGAGCACCACCGTCGGCGACGACGAGATGAATGGACGCTCGTGACGCTCACCAACACCGAAGCCGTCGAATCCCAGTTCCTCGGCGAGCAACGCGCTGTCGACGACCTCGCGGAAGCGGTCCGCCGTACTCAGCTGGATACCCGACGTCGGATCGGGCGTGTGGGTGATCAGTGTGATCGTGATGAACCGCATGGCTTTTCAGTCGATCAGAAGGTGCTCGGCGGATTGACCGTCGACTTCTCGACGCCCGTATCCGGGACGCCCCACTTGGCGAAGATCTTGGCGTAGTCGCCGGTCTCGATCAGCTTGTTCACGGCATCGGAGATCGGCTTGGCCAGGCCCGCGTTCTTGGCGGTGACGAATCCGACTGGTGTGGAACTGATCTGGCCGAGGAACTTGGTGCCCTCGACGTGCTTCTCGTCGTACTTCAGGCTCAGTACCGGACCGAAGAACAGTTCGACCTTGCCGTTGGCCAGACCCAGGAAGATGGGCGCCGTGTCGTTAAAATACTGGACGGTCCAGGGCTTCTTGCCGATCTTGGCGCAGTCGTCGACGTGCGAGCTCAGCAGTGTCTGAAAGGTCGATCCGGGAGTGGTCGCGATGGTGTAACCGCACACATCGGTGATGGTCGAGACCTTCTGCAGGTCAACGCGTTTCGAGCCGAGGAAGCCCTGTCCGTCGTTGAGGTAGGTCGAGAAGTCGAGGACTTTCTCACGTTCGGCTGTGACTCCGAAGTTCGCCTGTCCTACTTGGTATTTCCCGTTCTGGACGCCGGGGATGATCGAGGCGAATGTTCCGTACTCGACGTTCCAGTTGACACCGAGGACCTTGCCGATCGCGTCACGCAAATCGAGATCGAGTCCGACGTTCTTGTCGTCGACCACACCACCGTGCGGCAGGTTCGACGTCCCGGGTGTCTGCGTGGTGCCGACGGTCAGGGTTCCTGCAGAGCGCACGCTCTCAGGCAGTTCGGCGCTGATTGCGTCGTCCTTTGCGATCTTGCTGGTGATGTCCTGTGTCGGAACGGCCGACGCCTCTGCAGAGTTCGCTGTGTCGTCCGACGACGAGCCACAGCCACTCAACACGATACTGCCGACCACTGCGCCGGACGCCAACATAGCGAGGATACGTGGGCGGTTCTTCATCGTTCTGGTCCCCTTGTCTGAATTCTTCTGTGTAGTAACTGGTTACGGCACGCAGAGGTGACCATCGTGCACATTCGCACGGGTACTCTCATAGCACCGCGGAGAGAAACGCTTTCGTGCGCTCGTGCTGCGGGTCGTCGAGAATCTCTGCGGGAACCCCGGATTCGACGATGCGCCCGCCGTCGAGGAAGATCGCCTGGTCGGCAACTTCACGTGCGAACCCGATCTCGTGCGTGACAATCACCATGGTCATGCCGCTGCGTGCGAGATCGCGGATCACGGCCAAAACCTCGCCGACGAGTTCAGGATCGAGCGCGCTTGTCGGTTCGTCGAACAGCATGAGGCGCGGCTTGAGCGCCAAGGCTCGGGCAATGGCGACACGTTGCTGCTGACCGCCGGAGAGCTGGCGTGGGTAGGCACTTTCGCGTCCAGCCATGCCGACACGTTCGAGCAGATCGCCGGCTCGTGCGACAGCTTCGCCGCGCGGGATACCCGCAGCCAACCGTCCTTCGATCACGTTCTGCTGCACGGTCATATGCCCGAAGAGGTTGAACTGCTGGAAGACCATCCCGATGGTGGCGCGCTGACGCGCGATCTCACGATGGGACAGTTCGTGCAGCTTTCCCGACGACGGCCGGTATCCGATGATCTCGCCGCCGACCTCGACGAACCCGCTGTCGGGCTTCTCGAGGTGATTGATACAGCGCAGTAGCGTCGACTTGCCGGAGCCCGACGGTCCGAGCAGCACGGTTACAGTGCCACGCGGGACGTCGACGTCGATGCCGTCGAGGACTTTGTGGAGTCCGAAACTCTTGCGCAGTCCTCGGATTCGGACGAGAGGTAGCGTCTCGTCGTAGGTGTGATTGTCATGCCCGGCCGTGGTGTACCCGCGGCGCGTGGTCGAAAAGCTCACGCGCCCACCGCACCTTCGTTACGACGATCAAACCTGCGAAGGTCGGTACGCACTCGCCCGAACAGCGGCAAGTTCTCACGGACCGTCGTCCAGAAGCCTTGTTGCGGTCGGCGATTGCCACGCGAGTAGTGACGTTCGACGAAGTACTGCCCTACCGAGAGCACACTGGTGACGATGATGTACCAGATGGTCGCGACCAACAGCAGAGGCAGGATCAGGTAGTTCTGCTGGTAGATCAGCTGTACGGAGTAGAGCAGGTCTTGGACGGCGATCACACTGACGATCGACGTCGCCTTGAGCAGACCGATGAGCAGATTGCCCGACGCCGGGACGATCGCCGGCATGGCCTGCGGCAGGATGATTCGACGGAAGATGCGATACCGACTGAGCCCCAACGCTTCTGCGGCCTCCGCCTGACCGCGGTCGACGGAGAGGATGCCCCCGCGCACGATCTCGGCAGCGAAGGCCGCGACGTCCAGGGTCAGTGCGACGAACGCTGCCAGCACGCCCGAGAACAGGTGCGCCGTATCGGCTTTGACGAACTCCGGACCGAACGGAATCCCTAGTGACAGTTGCGGATACAGCGAGGCCAGCTCGTACCAGAAGAGCAACTGGACAAGCGGCGGAATAGATCGGATCAACCAGACGTAGCCTGCGCTCAGCGTCGACAAGATGGGATTCGACGACAAGCGCATCACGGCGAGCAGAATCCCCAATGCGAAGCCGCACACCATGACTGACGCAGTCAGCCACAAAGTCAAGCCGAGGCCGCGCAGAACTGATGCGTGGAAGAAGTAGTCGCCGACCACATCCCACTGGAACCGCGGATTGGTGATCAGCGTGTGCACCAGCATTGCCGCAAGCACGAGAACCACGGCGCTACTCACCCACTGGCCGGGCTTGCGCGCCTTGACCAGCTTGGCCGAAAGCAGTTCTGCGTCACGCGGTTCGCTGGTCAGCGGACGCGACTGCGCAGCGGAAAGTTCAGCGGTCACAGGTATCGGTCTTCAATCCTCGATGTCGTTGTTACGGCAGCGGCGAGCGCCTGCTTCCGTCGGGTTGTCACCTGGAGCACCCCACCACGACGGAGGGTTGCCGGCCAGCAAGCCAGGGCTGGGCGCTGACACTCATAACCGACGCCAGGTTAGTGCCAGGTCGACGCCGCGCCGAGGGTATGAATCTGCGCGATTCTTAGGGTCGCGAAGTGGACGGTCGGATTGTTCGCGAAGGCGTCGCCCCTGTGCCCCGCGGTGGAACACATATCGTGGGCACAACGCCGACACGAGGAGAGCCTTATGACCGAGCTATTCGAGATCACCCGCTTGATCCAGGCCGAGCCGTCGGCGATCTTTGAGCTTCTGACCACGCCAGAAGGTCACGTCGCCATCGACAGCTCAGGCATGCTGCAAAGTGCGGAAGGGTCGACGGTCGGCGCGGTGGGCGATGAGTTTGTCGTCCACATGGATCGCGAATCGCTCAACGACCTTCCGATGGGTAAGTACGACGTGAGGGTGATCATCACGGGCTACGAGCAGAACCGGTGGGTCGAATGGACGATCATCGGCACCGTCCGACCGCCCCTCGATCACCGCTACGGATACCGACTCGAACCGACTGACGACGGCACGCTCGTCACGTCGTACTACGACTGGAGCCGCGTGACCCACGAGGACATCAAAGGCCGGTTCCCGATCATTCCCGAGGCCGGGCTACGCGCGACGCTCGGGATTCTGGCGCGGACGGTTGAGAATCAATAGCGTCCCGCCGACGTCGACCTCACTTCAACGACGCGTCGTCGCCCATCACGGCGCCCTCGCGGCGAGGATCGGCCCCGCCGAGCCAGCCGTTGCCTGAGCGCTGTAGTGCGCTGAGCCCGCTGGACTGATCGTCGACCGACACCTGTTCTCCGCGTTCGCGCAATCCCTTGACGAGCGGATCGTCGGCGCCGCCGTTCGCAGTGTTGACCAGCGGGTGCTCGCCGCCGACATTCGACGTCGGGGTGTTGGCCGTACCGAAGTCGATCATCGACACGGCCTGCTGCGGGTTCAGCTTCCAATCCAGCATTCCAACAAGCGTTTTCACGACGAACTGGATGATCACGGAGCCGCCGGGCGAGCCGAGAGCAGCGCTGAGGGTGTCCGGCGCACCGTTGGCTCCCGGCTGCATAACGAGGGTCGGGGCCATCGATGATCGCGGCCGCTTGCCCGGCGAAACCCGGTTGGCGAGAAGCGCTCCCGACTCGTCGCGTGGCTCAGCGGAGAAGTCGGTGAGCTGATTGTTGAGGATGAAGCCGTCGACCATATGGAAGCTGCCGAACGCCGATTCGACGGTCGTCGTCATCGACGCCACGTTGCCGTACTTGTCGGCGACGGTGATGTGGCTGGTTCCGTGTTCTGTGCCGGTGTACGAACCGAGCGGGACCTCACCGAGGTCTCCGGGCTGTGCCTTACCCAGCGACGTGTTCGGTTTGATCAGTGCCGCACGCTGTTTCAGGTAGGTCGGATCCAACATCGTCGCTACACCCTTGCCCGGCAACGGGATGAAGTCGGGATCGGCGATGTACTTGTCACGGTCGGCATAGGCGAGGCGTTCGGCCTCGTTGATCAGATGCACCGCTTCGGGATTCGGATGCCCGCCGTCGCGGTCGACGCCGGTCGGCCCCATCGACGGAATGTCGAAGTTGGAGAGGATGCCCATCGTCGCGGCGACAGTGATGCCACCCGACGACGGTCCTGGCATCGCCACGATGCGATGCCCGCGGTACTCGGTGGAGACCGGTTCGCGGCGCATTGCCTTGTAGTTCTTGAGGTCGTCGGCGGTAAGGAGACTCGGCGTCATACCGTTCGACGTCGAGCCAGCCTTCGCGACGATCGCATCGGCGACCGAGCCGGTGTATAGCGCTTGAGCGCCGTCGGTTGCCAACGCGCCCAACGTTTTCGCGTACGCGGGGTTGGCCAGTCGCGTTCCAGCAGTCTTCGGTGTGCCGTCCGGATTGAGGAAGTACGAGCGCGCGTCGTCGTCGGCCTTGAGGTCGCCAGCCGACTCGGAGATTGCGGTGGCGAGTCGCGGCGAAATGTCGAAGCCGTTGTCGGACAGGCTGACCGCGGGATCGAAGAGGTTCTTCCAGGCGGTGCGGCCATGTTCCTTGTGGATCTCTTCCAGCATGCGCACAGCGCCGGGCACACCGATGGAGCGGCCAGATGCGCGGGCGCTCGGGATGGGTGCACGTTGATCAATGGGGCTGATGTAGCGCAAGTAGTCCTCGGTGGCCGCCGCCGGGGCTGTCTCGCGGCCGTCGAAAGCGGTGACCTTGTGCTTGGCGGCGTCGTAGTAGAGAGCGAAAGACCCGCCACCGATGCCCGACGACTGCGGTTCGACCAGGCCGAGCACCATCTGCGCTGTGACGAGCGCGTCGGCCGCGGTACCGCCGTCCCGCAGCGTCTCGCAGGCCGCCTTGGTGGCGAGCGGATTGGCCGTCGCCGCGGCATAGGTGTTGGTCTGCACGGGCTGCATCCCGGTGCGATAGCCGGTGGCGGCCTCGGGTCGTGTCGAGATGTCCTGCGACGACTTTGGCGCCGCGCTGGAGTCGGTCTGCGTGCCCGTCGGAATCTCGCCGCAGGTGACGGACGGTTGGGCGGCGTCGTCATTTGTCGACGAGCAGGCCGTCAGGATCAGCGCAGGCGCGATGGCCAACGCTGCGGCGCGGAGGAGCGGGCGGGGGTGCGGTGGACGGCGCATACGGGTCAAGGGTAGAAGCATCCGGTCGCGACTGAAGGACTAACGAGTCCATTCGCGTGTACCGCCCGAGTCGATGCGACGTTTGGTTCGATGTCAGCGATCAATGCTGGATGCGCGGCACGATTGGAGTCGCCGTGCCAAGTGGACGAGCGATTGTCGACCTCAGCCAGCGGCAGCAAAGGCACAAGCTCGTAGGGCTCCGGCCTTTGTGTCGCGATCGACGCATGTCACACCGTTTTCTTCATTCCAGTAATTCGTCGGCCGGTCCCATCGATAGATTGATGACAGCACCGAAGCTGCAGGACTGGAGACCATCGTGGCCACTCGCCTAGACCAACTCGATAGCGTCGTGGACGGCATCATCGAACTCAACCCGACACCGCGTAAGGTCCGGTGGAGCAGCATCTCTCTGTGCATTCTCGACGCAGTGTGGAGCATCAGTGCAGACTACGACAAAGTCGTCGTACCATTGGTCCGCCGGTTCGCCGCCGCTGGAGACATAGATCCACCACTGATTCCCGCAACTTCCGTCCCCGCCTCGGATCCGGGCCCGGCGTCGCGCCTTGAGGCATGGAACGAGGCTGACTTGATCAGCCTGACCAACAAACAACGAACGTCAACGAGGGGCGGCGTGACGAAGGCCCGAGCGGCCATCGAGTACGCGCGAATCCTGAGCAGCCACGGAGTCGATACGCTCGCAGATGCCTCAGCGGTCCTTGATGATTCGAACCGACTGGCCCTGATTGAGGAAGAACTATCCAGAGTCAAGGGCGACGGCCAGAACGGTATCCGACGCGGGTACTTGTGGATGCTCGTCGGTGACGACAACAGGATCAAGCCCGACCGCATGATTCTGCGCTGGTTCGCGCGTCAGGGCATCGATGCCACGCCAGCTCTCGCGACCGCCTACATCAAATCAGCCGCGCCGGAGGTGACCAATAGACTAGTGTCGCGTTTCGTTAGTTGGTTTTCGGTTGAGCTTTCTTGAGAATCTCCTCGACCGGTTTCGTCCACACGAAG
>NZ_LZTC01000102.1:0-3398 GCF_001665905.1 Gordonia sp. 852002-50395_SCH5434458 | reverse complement strand
GGGTGTGTTTGTAGGTGTTGTTGTAAGTGTTTTAGGGCGTTCGGTGGATGCCTTGGTACCAGGAGCCGATGAAGGACGTGGTAGGCCGCGATAGTCCTCGGGGAGTTGTCAAACGAGCTGTGATCCGAGGGTGTCCGAATGGGGAAACCCAGCACGAGTGATGTCGTGTTACCACCAGCTGAATGTATAGGCTGTGTGGGGGGAACGTGGGGAAGTGAAACATCTCAGTACCCATAGGAAGAGAAAACAATTGTGATTCCGTGAGTAGTGGCGAGCGAAAGCGGAGGAGGCTAAACCATGCGCATGTGATACTGGGTAGGGGTTGTGTGTGTGGTGTTGTGGGGTTCATCTTCTCCGATCTACCTGTCGGGGCGTGAGTGATAAATGCTGCATGTTAGGTGAAGTGGCCTGGAATGGTCTGCCGTAGACGGTGAGAGTCCGGTAGCTGAAAACGTGTGGTCTTGCGTGATGGGTGCCCAAGTAGCAGCGGGCTCGTGGAATCTGCTGTGAATCTGCCGGGACCACCCGGTAAGCCTGAATACTTCCTGGTGACCGATAGCGGACAAGTACCGTGAGGGAAAGGTGAAAAGTACCCCGGGAGGGGAGTGAAATAGTACCTGAAACCGGACGCTTACAATCCGTCAAAGCCTGTGAATCATTTGGTTGGTTGTGGGTGATGGCGTGCCTTTTGAAGAATGAGCCTGCGAGTTAGTGCTCGGTGGCAAGGTTAACCCGTGTGGGGTAGCCGTAGCGAAAGCGAGTCTGAATAGGGCGTGGAGTCGCCGGGTCTAGACCCGAAGCGGAGTGATCTACCCATGGCCAGGGTGAAGCGTCGGTAAGACGTCGTGGAGGCCCGAACCCACTTCAGTTGAAAATGGAGGGGATGAGTTGTGGGTAGGGGTGAAAGGCCAATCAAACTCCGTGATAGCTGGTTCTCCCCGAAATGCATTTAGGTGCAGCGTTCTGTGTTTCTTACCGGAGGTAGAGCTACTGGATGGCCGATGGGCCCTACTAGGTTACTGACGTCAGCCAAACTCCGAATGCCGGTAAGTGAGAGCAGGGCAGTGAGACTGCGGGCGATAAGGTTCGTAGTCGAGAGGGAAACAGCCCAGATCGCCGGCTAAGGCCCCTAAGCGTGTACTAAGTGGAAAAGGATGTGGGGTCGCGAAGACAACCAGGAGGTTGGCTTAGAAGCAGCCACCCTTGAAAGAGTGCGTAATAGCTCACTGGTCAAGTGATCCTGCGCCGACAATGTAGCGGGGCTCAAGTACACCGCCGAAGCCGCGGCACTCACATAAGCCCGCCCATGATCTACGGGTTGTGGGCTAGGTGTGTGGGTGGGTAGGGGAGCGTCCTGCATCCGTGGAAGCGCCCGTGTGAACGAGGTGTGGAGGGTGTGGGAGTGAGAATGCAGGCATGAGTAGCGAAAGCAGAGTGAGAAACTCTGCCGCCGAATGACCAAGGGTTCCTGGGCCAGGCTAATCCGCCCAGGGTGAGTCGGGACCTAAGGCGAGGCCGACAGGCGTAGTCGATGGACAACGGGTTGATATTCCCGTACCCGTGTATCCGCGCCCATGCTGAATCAGTTGTACTAACTGTCCAGATCCTCCGAGAAGACCTTCGGGTCTCGAGTGGGGTGATGCACAGGACCTTGGCTGGTAGTAGGCAAGCGATGGGGTGACGCAGGAAGGTAGTGGTGCCAGGCGATGGTTGTCCTGGTGTAAGCCTGTAGGACGAAACATAGGTAAATCCGTGTTTCATGAAGTCTGAGAGGTGATGCGTAACCGTTGTGGTGAAGTCCATGATCCTATGCTGCCGAGAAAAGCCTCTAGTGAGTTGGTACACGGCCCGTACCCCAAACCAACACAGGTGGTCAGGTAGAGAATACTAAGGCGATCGAGAGAACTGTGGTTAAGGAACTCGGCAAAATGCCCCCGTAACTTCGGGAGAAGGGGGACCCATACTGGTGGCCGGATTTACTCCGTGAGCTGGTGTGGGTCGCAGAGACCAGAGAGAAGCGACTGTTTACTAAAAACACAGGTCCGTGCGAAGTCGTAAGACGATGTATACGGACTGACGCCTGCCCGGTGCTGGAAGGTTAAGAGGACCGGTTAGTTCCCTTCGGGGGGCGAAGCTGAGAATTTAAGCCCCAGTAAACGGCGGTGGTAACTATAACCATCCTAAGGTAGCGAAATTCCTTGTCGGGTAAGTTCCGACCTGCACGAATGGCGTAACGACTTCTCTGCTGTCTCAACCACAGACTCGGCGAAATTGCAGTACGAGTAAAGATGCTCGTTACGCGCGGCAGGACGAAAAGACCCCGGGACCTTCACTATAGCTTGGTATTGGTGTTCGGTTCGGTTTGTGTAGGATAGGTGGGAGACTGTGAAGTGGGCACGCCAGTGTTCATGGAGTCATTGTTGAAATACCACTCTGATCGTATTGGACTTCTAACCTCGGACCCTGATCGGGTTCAGGGACAGTGCCTGGTGGGTAGTTTAACTGGGGCGGTTGCCTCCTAAAATGTAACGGAGGCGCCCAAAGGTTCCCTCAGCCTGGTTGGCAATCAGGTGTTGAGTGTAAGTGCACAAGGGAGCTTGACTGTGAGACGTACATGTCGAGCAGGGACGAAAGTCGGGACTAGTGATCCGGCACCAACGTGTGGAAGTGGTGTCGCTCAACGGATAAAAGGTACCCCGGGGATAACAGGCTGATCTTCCCCAAGAGTCCATATCGACGGGATGGTTTGGCACCTCGATGTCGGCTCGTCGCATCCTGGGGCTGGAGTAGGTCCCAAGGGTTGGGCTGTTCGCCCATTAAAGCGGCACGCGAGCTGGGTTTAGAACGTCGTGAGACAGTTCGGTCTCTATCCGCCGCGCGCGTTAGAAACTTGAGGAAACCTGTCCCTAGTACGAGAGGACCGGGACGGACGAACCTCTGGTGTGCCAGTTGTTCCGCCAGGAGCACTGCTGGTTAGCTACGTTCGGAAGGGATAACCGCTGAAAGCATCTAAGCGGGAAGCCTGTTCCAAGATGAGGTTTCTCACCCTCTTGAAGGGTTAAGGCCCCCTATAGACCATGGGGTTGATAGGCCAGAACTGTACGCCTAGTAATAGGTTTAGGTGACTGGTACTAATCGGCCGAGGACTTACCAACAACACCCAACACATCAACTTGTAATAAAGGTGTGTTCGCATCCACTATGACACTTCTGAAACAACACACGCAATCGCTCAACAAAGAGCACATCCTGCGTGGATGTTGTTTCATATTGTTTCGGCGGCTATAGCGGTGGGGAAACGCCCGGTCCCATTCCGAACCCGGAAGCTAAGCCCACCAGCGCCAATGGTACTGCACTCTAATCGGTGTGGGAGAGTAGGACACCGCCGAGCACAACAT
>NZ_LZTC01000101.1:0-57343 GCF_001665905.1 Gordonia sp. 852002-50395_SCH5434458 | reverse complement strand
AGATGTGTATAAGAGACAGCCCCAACCCATCAACGGGCCCGGCCCCACCAGCCGGCCCCATCACACCCCACGGCGTCGACCCGCCAGACAGCCTCGGCCCACCGCTGGCCGACGCCGCCTAACCGGCGCGGCGACCAGTACGACACGCCAACCTGGCTGGCCTGCCCGCCCAACGAATCGGGCGCAACGTCGAATCTGGTTGTGTCGCAACCCATCTGCACCCCGCCACCACTCCGGTGGCGGGGTAGGGATCGTGCCGAACTGGTGGGTGAGTGTCAATCCACCAGCAGCAGCGGTGCCGTGCTGAACAGCACGATGACGAAGAAGGCGAACTCGAACCACATTGCGCCCTGCCAGATCTGCCAGCGGCCGCCTGCGCGCCAGACCCGGTACGTGCGTACCGCTGTCGTGAGCGCTGCGATCAGTACGACGATCGGGGCGACGATGAGCAGGAGCGTCTGCAGGCCGCCAGACGATGCGGCCGCGACCAGCACGATGGCGACCGTGAAGAACACCGTGATCACGACCGACGTCATTGCGCGACGGAACTCGCTCGGCTCAGACGGTGACGGGCTGCCGGTTGCTTCGCCATCGGTGCGACCGGTGTGATCGCTGTGCGAATTATCTTGCGGCCCAGTCATTTTTGGGTCACCACCAATCGGTTCGGGTGAAGGGTGCGGCTGTTCGGGATGTAGGCGGCGGTTCATTCACCGTACATCTGTCGGCCATTGCGGCAGTCGCTGCCTGCACCTTCGGGACCTTGTTCCATTGCCCTCGCAACCGTCGGCGGGCACGATGGATGGTGAGGGTTACTGAGCAGACAGTTGTGAGGAGTTGGAAAACAGATGAATGCGATTCTCGTCGGCGTCGACGGTTCTGAAGCGGCAACGGCAGCAGTCCGTTGGGCAGCCAAGGAAGCAGAACTCGAGCACCTCGACCTCAAGCTGGTCGGGGTCTACGACGCGAGCACGAGCGACTACGCGCCTGGGCTCATCATCCCGCAGGACGTGATCGATGCGATCCGGCAGGACGCCACCGATGCGGTGCAGAGCGCTGCTGCCGCAGCCAAGGAAGTTGCGCCCGACATCACCATCCATACGTCGATCGTCGACGGTGACGCTGCGCGTGTGCTGCTCGAGCTCGGCAAGGATGCTGCTCTGATCGTCGTCGGAACACGCAAGCTCGGCAGCGTGAAGGGACTCTTCCTCGGTTCCGTGAGCATCACGGTTGCCGCACACCACCACGGCCGCGTCGTCGTGATCGACGGCGAGGGCAACACCGACGGACCTGTCGTCGTCGGCATCGACGACTCGCCCGTGAGCGAGGCCGCCATCAAGGAGGCATTCCGGCAGGCGTCACTGCGCAATGTGTCGCTCGTCGCGGTGCATACCTGGACCCCGCTCGACGTCGACGCCCTGCACGGCTACGGAATCGATCCCGACGAGGTCACCCGTATGTCGCAGGATGCCGTCGAGGCACTCGCCGAGCGGCTGGCAGGCTTCGCCTCCGACTTCCCCGACGTCACGATCGAGCGGAAGGTCATCCCCGAGGACCCGGCCAAGGCCGTGCTCGACGCCGCAGGCGACAAGGCGTCGCTGATCGTGGTCGGCAGCCGTGGTCGCGGAGGCTTCACCGGCCTGCTCCTGGGATCGACGAGCCAGAAGGTGCTGCGGGAGGCCAACGCCCCCGTGATGGTCGTCCGGAGCTGACCGGGCTGGGCCACCGGAGAGCCGCACCCTAAATGTGTGTCCAATCGAAGGAGTTGGGTGCTGCAGCACCCACATCTATCGATAGGACACACGTTTAGGTCTGGCGGGTCGGCGAGCTCGGGTGAGTGATCTCGACAAGCTCGATCAGCGGTGGGCAAGCTCGATCAGCGGTGGGCGGCTCGATCGGCGGTGGGCAAGCTCGATCAGCGGTGGGCAAGCTCGATCAGCGGTGGGCAGCTCGATCAGCGGTGGGCAAGCTCGATCAGCGGGCAAGGCGACTTCAAGTTCACTTGAAGTCGCCTATTGTCGTTGTATGGGCCTGAAGAAGATCGAATTGTCCGTCGGTGAGCTGGCGCAGCGCGCGGGCATCGCGCCGTCGGCCGTGCGGTTCTACGAAGACCAGGGGCTGATCTTCTCGCGGCGCACGTCGGGTAATCAGCGGCGCTACCACCGCGCGATGCTGCGGAGGGTCGCGTTCATCCGCGCCTCCCAGGCTGCGGGGATACCGCTTGCGGTGATCGGTGAGGTGTTCACCGAGCTCGGCGATCACGAGTCGCCGTCGCGGGCGATGTGGGAGGCGGCGTCGCAGCGGTGGATCGCCGACATCAATCACCGCATCGACCTGCTCGAGACGATGCGCGACATGATCGGATCGTGCGTCGGATGCGGTTGCCTCTCGTTGGGTGCGTGCCACCTGCTCAACCCTGGCGATGAGTTGAACCGGCAGGGTCCGGGTCCGAGGCGGCTTCCGATCGACTGACGCGTGCGGCGTCGGACGTCATCGTTAGGCTGAGCATCATGGCCCGACCGTCTCGCGTGGCCCTCGCTCTGGGTAGCGGGGGAGCTCGCGGTTACGCACACATCGGCGTCGTCACCGAACTCGACGCCCGCGGGTACGAGATCGTCAGCGTCGCCGGATCATCGATGGGTGCGCTGGTCGGCGGGCTCTACTGTGCCGGGCGTCTCGACGACTACGTCGACTGGATCAGCGGTTTGTCGCAGCTCGACGTGATGCGTCTGCTCGACGTCTCGCTGTCCAAGCCGGGCGGGATGATCGGCGCTGAGCGCATCCTGGCGCGGGTCCGGGAGATCCTTGGCGACACCGTGATCGAAGACCTCGAGATCCCGTTCACCGCGGTCGCCACCGACCTCGCCGCAGGTCGACCGGTGTGGTTCCAGAAGGGCAGCCTCGTCGACGCCATCCGGGCGTCGATCGCGATCCCCGGTGTGATCCGGCCCCACGAGGTCGACGGCCGACTCCTCGCAGACGGCGGCATCCTCGACCCACTGCCCGTCGCGCCGACGTCGGCGGTCAGCAGCGACGTGACGATCGGCGTGGTGCTCGACGCCGACGAGGGCGCAGAACACGGCGCGAGTCGAGCACCCAAGACCAAGGGCGTGATCCGCCGCAACATCACCCCGTTGTTGGAAAACGACTGGGTGCGCTCGGTTCGCGAACGGTTCGGCGTCGAGGCCGACGATTCCGGGAGCCACGACGCTCGCGACGAGGACGCGCCCGCCTTGTCGGACGGATCCGACGACGTCGAGACGCTGTCAACGGCGAGCGAGGTCGACGACGGTGCCAAAGCGGCTCCGATGGGCAGGATCGAGATCCTGCTGCGCTCTCTCGACATCATGTCGATCGCGCTGACCCGCTACCAGATCGCGGGATACCCGCCGGACATTCTGATTCGGGTGCCACGTAAAGCCGTGCGCACGTTGGATTTTCACAAGGCCACGGAGATGATCGAGCTGGGTCGCGCACTGACCGCCGAAGCGCTCGACAAGCTTCCGGAGGAGCCGTGATCTGAGTGAAGCAGATTCCTCGCGGGATCTGGGTGCTGCTGGCTGCCAACGTGGTCATCGCGCTCGGCTTCGGTCTGATCGCGCCCGCACTCCCGACCTTCGCGCGCAGTTTCGACGTCGGCTACACCGCTGTGTCGGCAGTGGTGTCGGCGTTCGCGGTGATGCGACTGGTCTTCGCGCCCGCCACCGGACGCCTGGTGACGGTCCTCGGCGAACGACGCATCTACCTGACCGGTCTGCTGATCGTCGCGGCGAGCACATTGGCATGTGCATTCGCGCAGAACTACATTCAGCTCCTGCTGTTCCGCGGTGCTGGTGGTATCGGTTCGACGATGTTCACGGTGTCGGCGATGGCACTGCTGATCAGGTTGTCGCCCAACGAGATCCGCGGCAAGGTCTCGGGGTTCTTCTCCGCGGGCTTCCTGATCGGCAACATCACCGGCCCACTGATCGGCAGCGCGCTGGTCGGGTTCGGATTGCGCATGCCGTTCGTGGTGTACGCCGTCGCACTGTTGATCGCGTCGGCGGTCGTCGCAACGCAACTGCGCGACACCGCAGCGCCCGAGGTCTCCGACGTTCCGCAACGAGGTGCGATGTCGCTGCGAACCGCGTTGCACGACAGCGCCTACCGCGCGATCATCGCGTCGAACTTCACGCAGGGTTGGGCGTCGATGGGTGTGCGCGTCGCGGTGGTGCCGCTGTTCATCACCGAGGGACTCGACGAGTCGGCCGCCATGACCGGTGTGGTCCTCGCCGTGTACGCGGCCGGTAACGTCGCCGCGATCCTGGTCGCGGGAAGGATGTCCGACAGGCTCGGTCGTCGACCGGTGATGCTTCCCGGCCTCGCCATCATGGCGATCTCGACAGCCCTGCTCGGGTTTTCGCCGAATATCGTCTTCGCGCTGGTGCTCTCGCTGTTCGCCGGTGTCGGATCGGGATTGTTCGCCCCGACGCATCAGGCCGCGCTCGCCGACGTTCTCGGCGCCAGACGGCAGGGTGGTTCGGCGCTGGCGGCCTACAGCATGTCGTCGGATCTCGGTGCGGTCACCGGTCCACTGATCGTCGGGTTCGTTGCTGGAGCTGTCGGATTCGGCCCGGCATTCGTGCTGACCGGAGCGGTGGCAGCCGTTGCGTTCGTCGCATGGCTGTTCGCCCGCGAGTCGGCTCCCGAAGTTGTCGGTGCCGTCCCGCGACTGCATCCGACGCAGCAGTCCGATCCCGACGCACCCTGATGTTCGGCGTCGAGCATGCGCGGCACTCGGCGACTAGATTTGATCCATGCCTGCGTCGACTGCCAGCGGTGACTACACACTCGGCTCCAACACGGAGGTCGGCCGACTACGCGCGGTGATGCTGCACCGTCCCGGCGACGAACTGCTGCGCCTCACCCCGCGCAACAGCGACCAACTGCTGTTCGACGGATTGCCCTGGGTCGCCCGCGCTCAAGAGGAGCACGACGAGTTCGCGGCCGCACTCACCGCGCGCGGCGTCGACGTCTTTCTCCTCGGCGATCTGCTCACCGAGACGCTCGACCACAGCGGCGCCGCGCGAATCCAGGGAATCGCAGCAGCAGTGAACTCCCGACTACTCGGACCGCACCTTGCCGAAGAACTGGCCGGGTACCTGCGCGGCCTGCCCGCACCACAACTCGCCGACGTGTTGACCGCCGGCATGACCTTTGACGAGTTGCCGTTGACCCCGGCGGCGGAGTCGGCGTCGCTGGTGCGTCGCATGCACGTCGGGCCGGAGTTCGCCATAGCGCCGCTGCCCAATCTGCTGTTCACCCGCGACAGTTCGTTCTGGATCGGGCCTCGATTCGCGATCACCTCGCTCGCTCTGCCCGCCCGCGTGCGAGAGACCTCACTGACCGATCTGATCTACGCGCACCACCCGCTGTTCACGGGTGCGCGCCGCGCGTACGAATCGCAGGTCGCCCCCGTCGAAGGAGGCGACGTGCTGCTGCTGGCGCCGGGAGTCGTCGCCGTGGGAGTCGGTGAACGCACCACCCCCGCCGGCGCAGAAGCCTTGGCGCGCAGCCTGTTCGCCGACGGACTGGCGCACACCGCGCTGGCGGTTCCGATCGAGCAGCAGCGCGCATTCATGCACCTCGACACGGTCTGCACCATGGTCGACGCCGATGCCGTCGTGATGTATCCGAACATCCGCGACAGCATGTCGGCGTTCACGTTGCGCGACCTCGGCGACGGCGACGTCGACGTGAGCGGGCCACGCCCGTTCGTGGAGGCGGCCGCGGACGCGATGGGCATCGGCAAACTCCGCGTCATCGACACCGGCCTCGACCCGGTCACCGCAGAGCGCGAGCAGTGGGACGACGGGAACAACACTCTCGCTGTCGAACCGGGCGTCGTGGTCTCCTACAACCGCAACGTCGAGACCAACCGCAGACTCGTCGACTCGGGTATCGAGGTGATCGAGATCGAGGGCCGTGAACTCGGCTCCGGCCGTGGCGGTCCACGGTGCATGTCGTGTCCGCTGTCGCGGGACCCGCTCTGAGGTCGACGATGGACCTCGCCGCACGGCTCGCCATCGACCACGACTCCGATCACGCACCCTTCGAACAGGTCCGCCTCGGCGTCATCGACCTCGTCACACGGGGCCAACTGCTTGTCGGAGAACGACTTCCGACGGTGCGCGCACTAGCCGCCGACCTCGACCTCGCCCCCAACACGGTCGCGAAAAGCTATCGCGAACTCGAGGCCGCCGGGATCATCGAGACCAGGGGCCGACGCGGAACATTCGTCAAAGCCGGATCGAACACGACGCTCGACGATGCCCAGCGCGCCACCGTCGACCACGTCGCCGCGCTGCGTGCGATGGGAGTCGACGACGCCACGATCGTCGACCTGGTCACGCGGGCCGTCGGCGGCGACGAGCACCCCGCTGGCTGAGCGCCCCGCCGCTGGTTGAGCCTGTCGAAACCACCCCGCCCATCGTTGGTTGAGCTTGTCGAAACCACCCCGCCCGCGCGTCAGCCCCAGCTCGGCAGCCAGATCTGTTGGTGCCATTCCTCGGGCGAGATGGGACTCGCGGTCAGGATCGGCCACAGCCAGGCGAAGTTCGCGACGACCAGCCCGATGTAGATCGCGACGACGATGATGCCGAGAACCTGCCGTTCCGGCCGGGGTCTGGTCGGCGACGATCTGGTCGCGCGCAGTGTGTCGCCACAACACAGAGCCAGGCCCATCACGAGGAACGGTGCCAGGACCGTCGCGTAGAAGAAATACATCTGGCGGTCGAGTTCGGCGAACCATGGCAGAAAGCCCGCGCCGTATCCGACGATCACCGCGGCGTAGCGCCAGTCGCGTCGGATCAGAAAGGCCCACAACCCCCAGAGCAGCATCGGAATCGCCAGCCACCACATTGCCGGTGAGCCGATCAGCATCTGGGCGCGGACACATTGGCCGCCGCCACATTGGTCGGGTCCGTTCTCCAGTGCGTACAGCATGGGGCGCAGGCTCATGGGCCACGTCCACGGCTTGGACTCCCAGGGGTGGTGGTTGCCCGCCGAGTTCGTCAGACCGGCGTGGAACTTGAGCACCCCGGCCTCGTAGTACAAGAGCGATCGCCACGCGCCGGGCACCCACGCGTACGGTCCGTCGGTCCCGATCGTGTTGCCGACCTGGTAGCGGTACACCGACGTCTCGCTCGTGAACCACGGGACAAAGCTCGCGAAGTAGATGGCGATCGGCATCACGACGAGGCTCGCGACGCCGGGTACGGCGTCGCGAACCAGCGCGCCCGCCCAGGGGCGTCGAACGTGATAGGCCTTGCGCGCTGCGACGTCGAATCCGATCACCAGCAGGCCGAAGAAAATGATGTAGTAGATGCCCGACCACTTCGTCGCACACGTCAGTCCGAGCATCACACCCGCGGTGAAGCGGTACCACCGGAAGCCCAGGCGAGGTCCGAACTGTGAGTCTTTGATGCGGCCGTCGAGGTAGGCGTTGAACATCCGCTCGCGTACCTGGTCGCGGTCGCAGATGACCGCGGTGAATGCCGCGACCACGAACAGGCACTGGAAGATGTCGAGCATGCCCATGCGTGACTGCACGAACAGCACGCCGTCGCATATCGCGAATACCGCGGCGATCGCTCCGATGAGTGTCGACCGTGCCATTCGACGCACGACCCGGTAGATCAACACCACGATCGCGACGCCCGCGACCGCGGACATGACCCGCCAACCGAGCGGACTGTATCCGAACATCCACTCGCCGACGGCCAACAGCCACTTGCCGGCCGGTGGATGCACGACGAGTCCGTAGGCCGGATTGTCCTCGATCCAGTTGCCGCCGGTCAGCACCTGCCAGCCCTGCGGAACGTAGTGCTTCTCATCGAAGACCGGTGTGCCCTGGTCTGTGGGGTGGTTCAGCCCCCAGAAGCGGGTGGCGGTGGCCACCAGAGTGATGATCAGACCGACGATCAGGCCCCGCGTTCGGTCGGGTGCGCCGAAGAGCGGCACCTCGATTTCGGGGTCGGGTCGGACCCGCGTCGAACGCAGCGCGGCCACCTTGAGCAGGCGTCCGCGGGCGGGCGTCGGATCGGCGGCGGGCGCAGCGATGGGTCCGTCGACGATGGTCACCCGGACCATCGTAATGTCCCGCTCGTACAGTGATTCGCATGATTCCCGCTCCGGACGCGTCCGACACCGACACGGGCAACGGTCGACTCGTCCTGGCCGCGACCCCGATGGGTCAGGTCGACGACGCGTCGTCGCGTCTGCGCCATGCCCTCGCGACCGCCGACATCGTGGCGGCTGAGGACACCCGACGCACTCGGGCGCTGGCCCAAGCGCTCGACGTGACGATCACCGGAAACGTCGTCAGCTACTACGACCAGGTGGAGGCCGCACGGACCCCGGCGCTCCTCGATGCGATCCGCGCCGGAAGCACAGTGCTACTGGTCACCGATGCCGGCATGCCATCGGTCAGCGATCCGGGCCACAAGATCGTCGCAGCATGTGCGGCGGCGGGTCTGCGAGTCACCGCGCTGCCCGGACCGTCGGCGGTGACCACTGCGCTGGCGGTCTCCGGCCTACCGTCGGACCGCTTCTGCTTCGAGGGTTTCGCGCCACGCAAACATCAGGCACGGCTCGACTGGCTGACCCAGTTCGTCGACGAGCCGCGCACCGTTGTCTTCTTCGATTCGCCCCACCGCCTCGCCGACACCCTCGTCGACGCCGTCGACGTTCTCGGACCCGATCGCGAGGCGGCGGTGTGTCGGGAACTGACGAAAACGTACGAGGAGATCCGTCGGGGCCCGCTCGCCGACCTCGCGCAGTGGGCGGCCGAGGGCGTCCGTGGCGAGATCACCGTCGTCCTGGCGCCGGGGGAACGTCGGGTACCGGCCGTCGACGACCTCGTCGAACAGGCCGAACAGCTCGTCGCGGGTGGTCTACGACTCAAGGAAGCCTGCGCACAGGTCACCGAGGGTACGGGCGTGTCGCGGCGCGACATCTACGAGGCGGTCCTGGCCGCACGCACCGAGACGGACTAGCGTCGCAGGTCACCGAGCTGACCGGGACTGCTGGACAATCAGCCGACCGTCAGTCGGGGACGACGGTCAGCGTCACGTCGGTGGCAAGCCGGTACGGCCGACTGGCCACGAGGGTGCCGACGGCCCGGCGCAGGCGCGACATCTCGGACCGCACCGACACCTCGTGGGTCGCGTCGCCGAACAGCATCTTGCTCAACTCCGCAGAGGTGAGGCCCGCGCGCCCGGCGTCGGAAAGCAGTAGCAGGATCTGCGCGTGACGTCGCGTGATGACGATGGTGATGTGGTCGGGACCGTCGGTGACATGAATCGACGGTTCGCCGCGGAGGTCGAGCTCGATGAGAATCGGACCCGGCGGTCCTGCCGGGCGTACCACCCAGCCGCCGACGATGCGCTCGGCGACGCACACACCGAGCCCCGTCACGAAGCGCAGCTCACCGTCGCTCGGTGGGGCGATCCTGGTCGGGGCGATCACTCCGCGGCTGTCTGCGACGAGACCGTCGTCGTCGACGAGTAGCGCAGCCTTGAAGGCGGACAACGTCTTTCCGCCGACCTCACGCAACGTGCTCAGTCTGCGCTGGTGCTCGTCAGAGACGTCGCGGGCGCAGAACTCGGCGACAGACGCTGCAAGCATGAGCGTCGCGGGCTGGACGGCATTCATCTGCCCTCCGAAGGCAATCACCCCGGCGACGTCGCCGGTGACCCGATCGAGGACGGGAGCTCCCGTGCAGTACCAGTCGCCCAGTGCCTTCGCGTAATGCTCGGCGGGGTAGACGCGCTGCGGTCTGGGGTCGGCGAGTACCTGTCCCACCACGGTCGTTGCGGCCGATTCTTCATCCCAGCGCGCACCCTCGGTGATGTGCAACCCGTGCGCCGCGTCGCGGAGTCGGGAATCCGCTTGTCCCCACAGCATCACGCCGTCGGCGTCGAACATCCCGAAGACGAGCTCGGATTCGTCGGCGCTTGCCTCGACGATCGCCCGGGCTGCCGTCGACGCGTGCCGAAGCGAACTCTGTTCACGGCGACGGTCGAGTTCGTCGGCATTGACCAGTTCGGGTTGATGAGTGTCGCGTTGGTGTCCGCGGGTGCGGGCGCGCAGCCACGATTCGAGAACTGATGTCGGCGGCGTGTAGTTGTCCGGATAGCGGTGCGCAGTCTGTGTCGAGCCGACCGCGTCAGCGCCGAGTGATTCACTGATGATCGAGGCTCGGATATCGGCGAGGTCGGTGGTGATCTCGGCGGCCTGCTGGACGGTCGCGGCCCAATTCATATCGATAACGTTAGCCGAGCACACTCGGTCGCGCGTTGATCACACTTGCGGCTTTGTCGAGGCATTCCTGCCATTCACGACGCGGATCCGAATCGGCGGTGATGCCGCCACCGACGCCCAGCGCCATCGAGCCGTCGGGTGCGATCTCGACTGTCCGGATCGCGACGTTGAGGTCGAGCAGGCCTCCTGGACCTGCCAATCCGACTGCCCCGCAGTACACCCCGCGTGGGTCGCGCTCCCAGTCGGCCAGCAGTTGCATGGCCCTGAGCTTGGGTGTTCCGGTGACCGACGCCGGGGGGAACGTGGCATCGAGTAACGCCACGTTGCCGATCTCCGGCGGCAGTTGCGCCCCGACCCGCGAGACGAGGTGCCACACGCCCGGCGCGCCGACGACCTCGAGCAACCTCTCGACGCGCACAGACCCGGTGCATGCCACACGACCAAGGTCGTTGCGTACGAGGTCGACGATCATGATGTTCTCGGCGATGTCCTTCGACGACGCCGCGAGCACCGTCGGGTCGTCGCCCGCGGCGATCGTGCCCTTGATGGGCGCCGACCACACACGCTCGCCACGTCGGGACAGGAAGGTCTCGGGGGAGAAGCTCGCCACTGCGCCCCAATCGCCCTGTAGGAAAGCGGATTTCGCGGGTCGGGTGTGCGACGCGAGATCTGCGAAGAACCCGCACGCAGATCCGGTGAGTGTTCCGGTGAATCGGGTACACAGGCATGCCTGATAGATCTCACCAGCGCTGATGGCCTCGAGACAGTGTTCGATCGCTGCCAGGTGTGGTCGAGGGTCTGGCGGTTCCCACCGGGTCGACCACCCTCGGGTCGAGTCGTCGACTTCCGTTGCGGCATCGGCCAATACCTCGCGCACCCAGTCGGGCGGCCCGGTGCCGGAGGCGCTGACGTGCTGCCAGTGCCCATCCTTGAGCACCAGGAGGTGGTCGGTCTCACCACCGGCGATCGTCGGCAATGCTGATTCGACGCCGCGCACCGGAAAACCCAAGTATCCCAACCAGAATCGGTCGGGACGATCGGGTGGTGTAAGACCTGGGCGCAACTCGATCGACGGCGCGATGACCGCGTCGGCATCCCACCAGTCGCCCACAAGGGCTGCGGGAGGCGGTGATCCGCGACGCGCGGTCGCCACCTGCAGCGTGCGTAGCAGGTCCGTCGCGGTCGGGGTCAACGCGTCACCGCACACCGCTCACGCGTCGCGGCGCGGGAAAATCACTGTGGGCTTGGGCAATTGGGTTCCGGGCGTGAGGCGATCGTCGACGGTTGTGAACTCTCGATCGTCGCCCACAGCCAGTAGGTCGAGCAGCGCGTTGCACGACGTCGGCATGACCGGCTGCGCCAGCAGTGCGACCACGCGAACCACCTCTGCGCACACGTAGAGCACGGTGCCCGTCCGCTCGAGGTCGGTCTTCGCGAGCTTCCACGGTTCCTGTGCCGAGATGTACCGATTGGTCTGCGCCAGCACTGACCACAGTGCCTCGAGTCCCAGATGGATCGCCTGCACGTCGAAGTTGTCGCGCACGCGCGGCAGCAGTGTGCTTGTGGCGTCGAGGATCTCGGAGTCGGCGTCGGTGTAGGCGCCGGGGGTCGGGACCGCACCGTCGAAGTACTTGCCGATCATCGACAGCGTGCGCTGCGCGAGATTACCGAACTCGTTGGCGAGGTCGGCGTTGACGCGTGCGGTCATGCTCTCGGCGGAGTACGAGCCGTCCTGGCCGTAGGGCACCTCGCGCAGCAGGAAGTAGCGGAGTTGGTCGAGGCCGAACTCGTCGAGGAGGCTCTCCGGATCGACGACGTTGCCGAGCGACTTGCTCATCTTCTCGCCCTTGTTGAACAAGAAGCCGTGCGCGAAGACCCGCTTGGGCAGTTCGATTCCTGCGCTCATCAGAAACGCCGGCCAGTAGACGCAGTGGAAGCGGATGATGTCCTTGCCGATCACATGCAGATCGGCGGGCCAGTACCGCTCAAACGTGGCGGCGTCGTCGGGGAAGCCGACGCCGGTGAGGTAGTTGGTCAGCGCGTCGACCCACACGTACATGACGTGATCGGGATGCCCGGGCACCGGGACGCCCCAGTCGAACGTGGTGCGCGAGACCGACAGGTCGGTGAGGCCGCCCTTGACGAAGCTGACCACCTCGTTGCGTCGGACATCTGGTCCGATGAACTCCGGGTGCGATTCGTACAGTTCGAGCAGTCGATCCTGATACGCCGAGAGTCGGAAGAAGTAGGTCTGTTCCTCGGTCCAGGTCAGGACGTGCCCGTTGTCGGAGGCCACGCGCTCGCCCGCCTCGTTGACCGTGGTGTCGGTCTCGGCGTAGAAGGTCTCGTCACGGACGTCGTACCAGCCCGAATAGGTGTCGAGGTAGATGTCGCCCGTGTCGGCCATGCGCTTCCAGATGACTTCCGACGCGCGCTTGTGGTCGTCGTCGGAGGTTCGGATGAAGCGCTCGTAGCTGGAGCCGAGGCGGTCCTGGAGAGCCTGGAAGCGATCGGAGTTGCGCTTGGCCAGCTCCGCCGTCGGGATGCCCTCTTTCTCCGCGGTCTGCTGCATCTTCTGCCCGTGCACGTCGGTTCCGGTGAGGAATCGGACGTCGAATCCGTCGAGACGCTTGAACCGGGCGAGTGCGTCGGCCGAGATGTACTCGTAGGCGTGCCCGATGTGCGGTGCGCCGTTGGGGTAGGCGATGGCCGTCGTGATGTAGTACGGACGCCCGGCGCCGTGTGATGTACGCGTGTCGGTGCTGGTCAGATCAGTGGGCATAGTGCCTGCCAGGATACTTGGTCGCCCGACGCCCGAGCGCCCCGCGTCGACCGCGCGCTCGGGGACGGCCGACTGGGCGCTCGAGACGGCCGACTGGGCGCTCGATATCGCCGACCGTGCGCCATATCGTGCCGACTGTGCGCCAGATCGTGCCGACTGGGCGCTCGAGACAGCCGACCGTGCGTTCATCGAGGCCGATCGAAGTGACACGTCCCGTATTCTGACCGCATGGTGATGGCTGATCGACCCGAGGTGGAGACCGCATCCAAGCCCGTCGCGGCGTTGACGATGGTTGGCCTCGGCGAGAGTCTGCTGAACGGTCTCGCGCGAGTGCCCTTCTCAAAACCGTGGAAGGGGCCTGCCGGATTCCTCGACAACGTCGGCCAGTCCGTCACCAGGAACACCATTCGCGCGTTCATGGGGTATTCGATGGGACTGCCCATCGAGGAGTTCCGTTCGATGGAGAAGGCGCTCGACGACATCTGCAACGTCGTCCTGCCGCCGGTCATCGAACTCGCGGGCAAGGTCGACATCTCCGAAGACGAGATCAACGGCGTGTCGGGAATCTGGTGCCGCGCCAAGGCCAGCAGCGACGAATTCGTCGACGACGACGAAACCAAGGAATCCATCGGGGCAACTGTTCTGTACCTGCACGGTGGTGGATACATCGGTACGACGCCGATCATGTACTCGGCATTCGCCGCAGCGCTGGTTCGGATCACCGGTTTCGAGATCTTCATCCCGGACTACCGAATGGCACCCGAGTTCCCCTTTCCCGCAGGAGTTCTCGACGCCGCCGACGTCTACCAGGGCCTACTCGACCGGGGGATCGACGCCGATCACCTGATGGTTGCGGGAGATTCCGGCGGTGGTGGTCTCGCGACGTCGTTGATCAGCTATCTGCACAACCAGGGCATGCCTCGGCCGGCGGCGCTTGCGCTGTTCTCGCCCGAGATCGACCTCGACCTCGACAACGCCTCGGTGACCGAGAACGCCAAGTACGACATCCTGCCGTGGAGCATCCCGGTCACCCCGTACCTGCACGGCGTGCAGCCCAACGACGTCAGGGTGTCGATCGTCTACGCCGAACCGAGTCCCGACTGGTTTCCCCCGACGTTCGTCTGCTGGGGCGAGTACGAGATGTTCCGCGACGGCATCCGCGACTTCGTCGGGAAACTCGAGGCCAACGGTGTCGGCGTGTACGGATACGAGGGTCGCGGTATGTTCCACGTCTTCCCGATCCTGATGCCGTGGGCGGAGGCGTCGAAAGACGTTCTGAGAGAACTGCGGACGCGCATCGCGCGCAACATCAAGGCCGACCCGGAGGCCAAGCCGACGCACTGAGGCGTCGGGCTCGGCCACCCGGGAATCAGTCTCGATGATACGGCTCGCAGCCCACCGGTGCCTTCGGCGGCTCGCGATGTTCGATCTCTGCGATGTCGCGCGTCACCGGGTGCTCCGCGGTGAGCGTGAATTTCTCACCGTGGTGCGCGAGATCGATCTTCGGACCGGACAGCAGGCGGTACGTCGCGGTCTTCTTGTCGACGGCGACGACGATCTTCGAATCCCGCACCGTCATACGGAAAGACATGTAGGTCAGTCGCGGTGGGAGCCGGGGCGCAAACGTGATGTGGCCACCGAAGTCGCGCATGCCGCCGAATCCCGCGACGCAGTCCATCCACGCACCCGCGAGCGCGGCGATGTGCAGACCACTGCTGACGTTGCTGTGTAGGTCGTGAAGATCGGTGAAGACCGATTCGGCGAGGAGGTCGTAGCTGAGGTCGAGATAGCCCACTTCGGCAGCCGTCACGGCCTCACAGCACGCCGACAGCGAGGAGTCGCGAACGGTGAGCGGATAGTAGTAGTCGAAGTTGCGGAGCTTCTGTTCCTCGGTGAACGCCCGGCCGAACATGTACATCGCGAACACGAGGTCGGCCTGCTTGACCACCTGTTTGCGGTACAGGTCGTAGTACGGATAGTTCAGCAGCAGTGGGTATTTGCCGACCGACGCCGCGAAATCCCACGCGCCGAGCAGGGTGAACGCCTCGCACTGCTGGTGGACTCCCAGTGCGTCGTCGTACGGGATCGTCATGTCGTCGGCGCACGATTCCCAGTGCGCCGCTTCAGCATTCGTCACGCCGTACTTCTGCGCGAGATCGGGGCGGCGATGGACCCAGGCCACTCCGTCGCGAAGTGCCAGTTGCGCAGCGAGATTGGTGAACACGTTGTTGTTGACGACGGCGGTGTACTCGTCGGGTCCGGTCACACCGTCGAGCCGGAAGTGTCCGTTGACGTCGTGATGCCCGAGGCCGGCGAAGAGACGGGCGATCTCGACGAGAAGCTCGACGCCGCACTCGGTTTCGAACTGTTCGTCCTCGGTGGCGCGCATGTAGCGTGCGGTCGCGTTGGCGATGTCGGCGCTGACGTGCACACCCGCGGTACCGGCAGGCCAGTAGCCCGAACACTCGTCACCATTGATCGAGCGCCACGGGAACATGGCGCCACGCTGTCCGAGTTCTGCTGCGCGTGACTTCGCCTTGTCCATCGTCGAATGGCGCCAACGCAATTCCTCACCTGCTGCCGCCGGGACGGTGTAGGTGAGCATGGGCAGGATGAAACTCTCGGTGTCCCAAAAGGTGTGGCCGTCGTATCCCGGTCCGGTGAGTCCCTTGGCGGGGATCGCGCGTGACTGTCCGCGCGCACCGGCCTGCAGCACGTGGAAGAGCGCGAAGCGCACCGCCTGCTGAACCTCGGGATCGCCGTCGAGTTCGATGTCGGCGTCGCGCCAGAAGTCGTCCATGTAGGCGGTCTGCATCGCCTTCAACGATTCCCAGCCGGTCTCCATCGCCATGGCGAGGGCGGCGTCGACCTGAGCACGAAGTGCGGGAACCGACCGTCGCGCCGACCACCCGTATCCGATGTACTTGGTCATCTTCAACGACGTTCCTTCCGGAACGTTCGCCGCGATGGTCAGCCGGGCCAGATCGTCGTCGGCACGGATGAAACTGTCTGCCGCACCGGGGAAGTCGATCTGATGATCCATGCCCGCCGCCATGTGCAACCCGGACTGTTTGGTGTGGTGCACCAGGATGCCCCAGTAGTTGCGACACGTCGCGAGGTCGGAGACCAGTGGCGACTCGAGCGCTGCGGCGAGTCGGGGATCGTTGCCCGGCACCGGAACCGGCTCGTTGGCGAGCAGATCGGACTGCAGCACGATCTTCATGTCTTCGCCGACGGGCTCCACTTCGTAGTGGATTGCGGCGATGGTGCGTTTGGTGAACGACACCAGCCGCTCGGACTTGATACGCACCGTGCGGCCGGTCGGCGAGGTCCAGAGAGTGTTGCGACGCAGCGTTCCGGTACGGAAATCGAGTGTCTGCGAGTGTTCTTCGGTGCGGCCGTATCGCAGATCCATCGGCTCGTCCTCGACGAGGAGGCGAATAATCTTGCCGTCGGTCACATTGACGACGGTCTGGCCGGATTCGGGGTAACCGTAGCCGCTTTCGGCGTACGGCAGATCCCGCAGTTCATAGAAGCCGTTGAGGTAGGTGCCGGGATGGTCGACCGGCTCACCCTCTTCGAAGCTCCCACGCAGTCCGATGTGGCCGTTGGACAGGGCGAACAGCGTCTCGTTTCGACCGAGCTTCTCGAGATCGACTCCGCGCCAGTGCAACTGCCACGGATCGATGTCGAATCCGGTGGTCTGTTCTGTGGTGCGGCTCATGCGGGGATCAGCTCGTCGAGATCGTTGACGACGATGTCGGCGCCCGTGGTGCGCATCGCCTCAGCCTGGGTGCCGCCGACTCGGTCGATACCGACGACGTAGCCGAAGTGGCCTGCCACGCCTGCCTGTACACCTGAGATCGCGTCCTCGAAGACGGCTGCTGCCGTCGGTTCGACGCCCATCAATTCTGCCCCCAAGAGAAATGAGTCGGGCGCGGGTTTCCCGCGCAGTCCACGTGCGGCCGTTTCCTGTCCGTCGACACGCACTTCCACGTACTTCGACAGTCCTGCAGCGTCGAGTACGGCCTCTCCGTTCTTCGACGATGTCACCACTGCGATGCGTAGCCCGGCTTCCTGGGCGGCCTGCAGATAACGCACCGACCCGGGATAGGGATTCACGCCGTCACTGGAGAGTTTGTCCAGGAACATCGCGTTCTTCTCCGAGCCGATTCGCTCGGTCGTCGTCTCATCGACATCGTCGATGCCGCGTGACGACAAGAACGCGCGCACACCGTCCTCCCGTGGACGACCGTCGACGTAGTCGAGGTAGTCCTGTTCGGTGAACGGCACGAAGTCGTCGCCGTCGCGGTCACGTAGGAAGTCGTCGAAGGCGGCTTTCCACGCAACGCGATGTAGGACGGCGGTACTCGTGAGAACACCGTCGAGGTCGAATAGGGCGACCGAGATCTGTTCTGGCAAACCCAACACGTCCGACACGCTACCCGCCTGGGGGGTTCACGGCGCGGTATGCGCACAGACCACACGTCGAGCCCAGGTGCGCAGCGGCGCGTCGCGCCGGTGCCCGGCGGCGCGAGATCCGTCGTCGCAAATCGCTGGACAACCCTCGGTCGCGGCGGCGAGCATGGGTTCATGTCTTCAGTGCAGCAGTCCCGACGTTTCGCCCAGGTCGACGTGTTCAGCTCGAAACCGTTGCGCGGCAACCCCGTTGCCGTCGTTGTCGATGGAGACGGGATCTCCGACGATGATATGGCGGCATTTGCTCGCTGGACTAATCTTTCCGAGACGACGTTCATCCAGTCTCCGACCGACCCCGCCGCCGACTATCGACTGCGCATCTTCACTCCCGGTGGCGAACTCCCTTTCGCGGGACACCCGACGCTCGGGTCGGCGCACGCGTGGCTCGCCGCGGGCGGATCGCCGCGCGGTGCGAACGTCGTTCAGGAGTGCGGCGTCGGACTGGTCACGATTCGTCGTGACGGCGATCGGCTCGCCTTCGCGGCGCCCCCGCTGCGCCGATCGGGTCCGGTCGACGACGCCCTCGTCGACGAGGTTCTTCCGTCCCTCGGACTCTCACGTGAGCACGTCCGCGCCGCGGAATGGATCGACAACGGTCCGCCGTGGTTCGTGCTCGAACTCGACTCCGCGGAACGGGTGCTCTCGGCGAGACCCGACCTCGCTGCACTGGGGCCGCACGACGTCGGCCTCCTCGGACGCTACGAGTCCGGGCACCCCGACGACCCGGACGTCGAGTTCGAGGTGCGCGGTCTCGCGGGCGGCGAGGCCGTCGGCGAAGACCCCGTCACCGGCAGTCTCAACGCGGGGATCGCGGTGTGGCTGCGTTCGAACGGCCGCGTGGGCGCGAGCTATGTGGCATCGCAGGGCACCGCCGTGCAGCGTTCGGGACGAGTCCACATCGACGACGACGGCGAGCACATCTGGGTCGGCGGGCAGTCGACGACGGTCATCAGCGGGACCGTCGATCTCTGATCGCTGCTTTCTGCTCTCTAGCTCTCCGACGGGGTCGCGTCCGTCACCTTCTAGAGTCGAGTCCATGACGGATGGTGCAGACACTTCGGCCGGCACGCAGCCGGTTGGAGAATCGACGACCGAGAGCGCCAAGGCCGCAAAGAAGCGTCGACGCCGCGAGCCGCCGCCGGACCCGACGCCGCTCTACGGGCTGATCGACGCGCACACGCACCTCGCCGCGTGCGGCGGGCGTTCGCCGGAGACCGTTCGCGCCATCGTCGACCATGCCGAAAGTGTCGGCGTAGAGATGATTGTCACAGTTGCCGACGACATGGTCGACGCTCGGTGGGCCGTATCGGCGGCGGACTGGGATGACCGGGTCTACGCGGCGGTCGCGCTGCACCCGATGCACGCGGGCGACCTCGACGACGCGACCTCGCGGGAGCTGGAGCAGATGGCGCAGCATCCGAGGGTGGTGGCGGTCGGCGAGACCGGTCTCGATTACTATTGGCCCGCCCGGTCCGACGACTGTGCGAAGCCCGAGATCCAGCACGAAGCCTTCCGCTGGCACATCAGGCTCGCGAAGAGCATCGGTAAGCCGTTGATGATCCACAACCGCGAGGCCGACCGCGATGTGCTGGACATCTTGGCTGATGAGGGCGCTCCTGACACCGTGATCATGCATTGCTTCTCCGGTGACCAAAACGTTGCACGCGAGTGCGTCGAACGAGGCTACTTCCTCAGTTTCGCGGGCACTGTGAGCTTCGCCAATGCCGCGTCGCTGCGAGATGCCGCACGCGTTGTGCCGGATGAGTTGCTGCTCGTCGAAACCGACGCTCCGTTCCTGACGCCGGATCCCTATCGGGGACAACCCAATCAGTCGTACTGTCTGCCGTACACGGCGAGGTCTTTGGCGTCGACGCGTGGAGTCGACGCCGAATCGTTGGCCAGGACGCTCGGCGAGAACGCGCGACGCGCCTACCAGCTACCTTTGCGGTAATCGCCCCGTCTCGTTATCGTATTGTGATCCCGCGTGATGGTGGGCGTCGATTGATCGGATGATTCGGTCTTTCTTCGGGAGTGATCTCGGGGCCACAGAGCCTCTGTAACTCGCTCCTGCGACGCCTGACGTGGGTTGACTCTGTCGCCGATCAGGATGCTTGGACCTTGTCTGTACTTGCGAGAATTCACAACTCAGAATCGATGCGCGCTCGCGTGGCCGTTGGCGCCGTGCTCGCCACCCTCGCCGCCGGTGGCGTCGCGGGCGTTGCGATGCACAAGAACGTGACGCTCGACGTCGACGGTCACACCATGAAGGTCTCGACCATGGCGATGTCGGTCGATTCGGTGCTCCGCTCGCAGGGGTACACCCCGGCCGAAGGCGACCAGGTCAGCCCGGGAGCAGATTCCGGCTTCGACGACGGCTCGACGATCACCATGAAGCGCCTCAAGACCGTCGTCCTCGACGTCGAGGGTCAAAAGCAGCAGGTGAAGACCACCGCGGTCAAGGTCGACGAGCTTCTCGCCGAGAAGGGACTCGCTCACGGCGAAGACCAGACCAACTTCTCGGCCGGCGGAGCCATCCCGGTCAGCGGTGCCGTCGTCGACGTCACCCTGCCCAAGGCCGTCACTGTTGTCGACGGCGGAGTGCGGTTCAACACCACCGTGCCCGCTGCGACCGTCGCCGATGTTCTCACCGCGACCGGCAAGCCGCTGTCCGACGAGGACAAGGTCACTCCGGCTGCGGACACCAAGGTCGCGCCGAACATGGTCATCGACGTCACCCGTATCCGGACCGAGCGGGACACCGTGCTCGAAGACGTCGCCCCGCCGGAGATCAAGCAGGACGATCCGACCCTCATCCGCGACAAGAAGGTCGTCGTGAAGGCGGGCAAGCCGGGACGCGCAAACGTCACCTACAACGTCACGATCGTCAACGGCAAGGTCGTCAAGCGCGACAAGCTCTCCGCCGACCAGCTCGCTGCTCCGATCGCCGCAACCGTCAAGATCGGCACCAAGGAAGGCGCGCCCGACGTGCCGTCGGGTTCGGTCTGGGACCGTCTCGCGCAGTGTGAGTCGACCGGAAACTGGGCCATCAACAACGGCAACGGCTTCTTTGGCGGCATCCAGTTCGACCAGAACACCTGGGATCGCTGGGGCGGCCAGGAGTACGCGCCGCGCGCCGACCTCGCCACGCGTGAGGAGCAGATCGCGGTTGCCTCGAAGACCCAGGCAGCGCAGGGGTGGGGCGCTTGGCCCGCCTGCTCGTCGAGTCTGGGCCTGCGCTGACAGACGACGCGGAATCGCCCGCTCCGCGGCTGCTCGGCCCGGCACAGATCCGACGCCTCGCCGCGGAGCTCGACGTTCGTCCGACCAAAACACTCGGACAGAACTTCGTCCACGACGCCAACACGGTTCGACGCATCGTCGCGGCGTCGGGTGTCGGGCCTGACGACACCGTCCTCGAGGTCGGACCAGGCCTCGGCTCGCTGACGCTCGCGCTGCTGGGCACCGCGGGACGGGTCGTCGCCGTCGAGATCGACCCGAAACTCGCTCAGCGGCTGCCGCACACCGTCGACGAGTTCGCTCCCCAGCGTGCCGACGCACTCGACGTCGTCACCGCCGACGCACTGGCCGTGACCGCCGACGATCTGCCGGTGACCCCCACCGCGATCGTCGCGAACCTGCCGTACAACGTTGCGGTGCCCGTGCTGCTGCACCTGATGACCGAAATTCCCTCGATTGCAACGGCTCTCGTCATGGTGCAGGCCGAGGTTGCCGACCGACTCGCGGCAGGCCCCGGCTCCCGCGTCTACGGTGTGCCGAGCGTCAAAGCACGATATTTCGGAGACGTGGCCCGCGCAGGTGCCGTGGGACGTAACGTCTTCTGGCCGGAGCCCAAGGTCGAGTCGGGTCTCGTCCGCATCACCCGTACGGACCCGTACGTCGATGAATCAGCCACCCGCGCACAGGTTTTCGCCGTCATCGACGCCGCCTTCGCGCAGCGCCGCAAGACGATGCGATCGGCGTTGGCCACTTGGGCGGGATCGCCCGCCGAAGCCGAACGACGACTCCGCGCGGCGGGCATCGACCCACAGATCCGCGGCGAGAAGCTCGACGTCGGCGACTTCGTGCGCCTCGCGGGCGTCGAGCCCGCCTGAGCTGTCGACTGGGCGCTCGAGTCCGTCGACTGGGCGCTCGAGACTGTCGACTGTGCGCTCGAGACTGTCGACTGGGCGCTTGAGACCGTCGACCGGGCGCTCACCCCGCAGCTGACCGCAGCTTCGCGAGCAGTGGCTCGGCGGCTTCGTCGAAGAATGCCTGCTGTGAGTCGGCGCCGATCTGGATGAGCGCGACGTCGGTGAAGCCCGCCTTCCAGTAGGCGCTCACAGCCTCGACGATCGCGTCGAGGTCGGGTCCACACGGGATCGACGCCGCGACGTCGTCGGGTGTCACGTACTTCGTTGCCGCGGCGAATCCTGCAGTGGTGCGTAGGTCGGCGTTGACGTCCCAGCCGCCGCTGAACCACCGAAACTGTTCGTGGGCACGCTTTTTCGCGACGTCTGCGTCGGGATCCCAACAGATCGGGATCTGGCCGATCGCGCGTGCGTCCGTGCCGATCGTCGGAGCGTCGTCGACCTCGTTCCACAGCGAGATCAGCGACGCCTCCGGCTGTACTGCGATGAGGTGATCAGCGATCGGCGCGAACTGTCCGATGCCGCGCTCACCTGCGACTGCGACACCGATCGGCACGCCGTCCTCGGGGACGTCCCACAGCTTCGCGGAATCGACCTGGAAGAACTCGCCGCGATAGTCGAGCAGTCCGCCGTCGAGGAGTGCTCCGATGATCTCGATGCCCTCCACGAGCATCTCCTGCCGGTCACCGACCGACGGCCACCCCTTTCCGACAGCGTGCTCGTTGAGGTTCTCGCCGCTGCCGAGGCCGAGCGTGAACCGTCCTTCGGCGAGAATCTGCAGCGTCGCGGCCTTCTGCGCGACGACGGCCGGGTGGTAGCGCATCGTCGGACATGTCACGTAGGTCATCAGCCCGACGCGCTCGGTCGCGTGCGCGATGGCACCGAGCACTGTCCACGCGTAAGGCGCGTGTCCCTGCGCCGACAGCCAGGGAGAGTAGTGGTCGCTGGATACCTCGAAGTCGAAGCCCGCGGCTTCGGCACTGACCGCGTCCCGGACGAGTTGTCGGGGCCCGGCCTGCTCGGTCATCAAGGTGTAGCCGAATCGAATTGCCATGTCGTGAACTCCATCGGTCGCGAACGTCGAGACTCTGGCAGGAGAGATGGCCGCTTGCTGGACCCGGAGGAAGGCGATGAGACCGACGCATGTGGCGCAGGACCGGATCGCACCCGCCTCGACAACACATCCGCCTCGACATCGACGCTACGCTCATCGATTCGTCACACCGGCTGTCGAGCCGTCAGCACCTCTCCCGGCTCCTCGCCCAGACCCTCACTCGGACCGCAGTCCATTACGCTGGAACATTGTGTCTCCTACGTCGTTGTCGGTCGTGTCCGACGCCGTGCGTGTGCGGGTGCCCGCGAAGGTCAACCTGCACCTCGGCGTCGGACCGTTGCGTGCCGACGGCTATCACGATCTCGTGACCGTGTTCCAGGCGCTCTCGATCTACGACGACGTCTCCGTTGCCCCGGCGACAACGCTGAGTGTGTCTGTGACCAGGGACAGCGGCAGGGGTTCCGGCTCGCGCGATGTCTCCGACATTCCTGTCGACAACACCAACCTTGCTGCACGCGCGGCCATCGCTCTCGGCGAGTACGTCGGCAGGGAGCCCGCGGTCTCGATCGACATCGTCAAACGCATCCCAGTAGCGGGTGGCATGGCGGGTGGCAGCGCCGACGCCGCGGCAACCCTCGTCGCGTTGGCAGCGCTCTGGAAGCTCGACGTCGACCGCGCGGAACTCGTCGAGCTCGCCGCGGGCCTCGGCAGCGACGTCCCGTTCTCGTTGCGCGGCGGCACGGCACTCGGTACCGGCCGCGGCGAGCGCCTCGTGCCCGTCCTTGCCCGCGGAGATCTGCACTGGGTGTTGGCCCTCGCACGCGACGGACTGTCGACACCAGCTGTCTATCACGAGCTGGATAGATTGCGGGACAACGGTTCTCACGATGTCCCCGAGGGCGACGTCGATCCGGAGACCGCACACCCCGATGCCCTGATCTCGGCGTTGGCATCCGGCGACGCCAACGCCGTCGCCTCCCACCTGCACAACGATCTGCAGCGCGCCGCACTGAGCCTGCAGCCGACGCTGCGTCGAACCCTGCGTGCGGGGGTCGACGCCGGGGCGCTCGCCGGAATCGTCTCGGGCTCTGGACCCACATGCGCGTTCCTGTGCGCCGACGACGTGTCAGCGGTCAACGTCGCAGCCGAACTGTCGGGCGCGGGTGTCGCCCGCGCGGTTCGCACCGCGAGCGGACCTGTCCCCGGCGCACGCGTGACCGATGAGTGACGTGTTGATGAGCGACGCCCAACCAAGCCGTCTTCGACGCCGCTCCGCTGTGCGAACGCGATACGGGCGGCGCGGTCTGCCGCGTGGTGTCGGTGTACTGCTCGCCGCGGTCGTGTCGGCCTCGGCGAGCGTGATGCTGGCACCGCAGGCCGCCGCCGAGGATCTCGTGCCCGGCGGGACCGTCATCACGCGCGAGCGGGTGCCCGCCGAACAACTCCCGCCGGGCGCCGCAGCGGCCGAGCGCGTCGAATACGTCACACGCGACCAGACCGGACGCAGCGCGCCGTCGTCGGGAATCTATTGGATTCCGCAGGGCACGCCGCCTCCCGGCGGGTGGAAGATCGTCTCGTGGGCTCACGGCACCACCGGAATCGGCGACTCCTGCGCGCCGTCGAAGACCAAGACGGGGTCGGGAGTCGACGCCGCAGTCATCGCCGCGCTGAAGGCGGGATATGCCGTCACCGCAACCGACTACGCGGGCCTCGGTACGGCGGAGCAGACGGAGTACCTCGGTGGTCGTGCCGCCGCGCACTCCGTGCTCGACATGCTGCGTGCGGCGCGATGGGAAGAATCCCGCCTGAGCAACGACTGGGTGTCGATGGGCCATTCGCAGGGCGGACATGCCGCACTCTGGGCCGGACACATGGCTGCCGCATATGCCCCTGAACTGCGGTTACATGAGGTTGTCGCCGCTGCGCCCGCGTCGGGGATCGAGTCGGTGTTCAGTGCGTTCACACCCAACGTGCCGAGCCTCGGCAAGGGAAACATCGTCGGCGGGCTGCTGTTGTTCATCCTCGCGGGCCTCGACCACGCCCGCCCCGATCTGAACGTGCGCGATCATCTGACCGACACCGGGGAGAAGTACCTCGAACTCGCGCACCAGAAGTGCTCCGGCGACTTCTCCGATGCGCTGCGCTCGGTGTCGCCGGGGTCGCTCGTGGCGCGCGCCTTCACCGACAAGGCATTCACCGACGCGCTCGCGGACTACACATCGGTTCCGTCCAACGACTGGCACGTGCCGATCCGGATCGACCACGGCCTGTTCGATCCTGTTGTGCCATACGTACTCTCGGCCTCGCTGGTGCGTCGATTGCGCTCGGCGGGCGCCGACGTCTCGTTCGTCACACACCCGCGTGCAGATCACACGAGCGTCGTCGAACAGTCTCTTGACGACGAAATGCGCACTATCGGGCAGGCGTTCGGACGCGATTAGGCCTGTCGGCAGGGCACGGGGCCACAGACGGCCACGCCGACCTGCGCCGCGCGCATTGGTAGCCTCGACCGGTGTCACCTGCCAATCCAACCGCGCTGATCAACGCCGACCGCATCAGTAAGAGCTACGGGATCAAACCGCTGCTCGACGAGGTGAGCCTCGGCGTGCACGAGGGTCAGCGCATCGGTGTCGTCGGACTCAACGGCGGCGGCAAGACCACGCTCCTCGAGATCCTCGGCGGCGTCACCGAACCCGACGCCGGGCGCATCTCTCAGACCGGCGGTATCCACGTCGCGGTCGTCACGCAGCGCGGTGAACTACCTGCAGGCGCAACAGTTTCCGACGTCGTCGTTGGCGACGATGTAGAAGTCCACGAGTGGGCGGGCGATGCGCGAGTGCGCGGCGTCCTCGCGGGAATCGGTATCGACGGCCTTCTCGATCGACGCGTCGACGAACTGTCCGGCGGGCAGCGGCGTCGCGTCGCGCTGGCGGCCGCGCTGGTCACCGACTCCGACGTGCTGATCCTCGACGAGCCGACCAACCACCTCGACGTCGAAGGCGTGCAGTGGCTTGCAGAGCACCTCGTTTCTCGACGCGGCGCGCTCGTCGTCGTCACTCACGACCGCTGGTTCCTCGACACCGTCGCCACGCGCACCTGGGAGGTGCACGACGGTCAGGTCGATGAGTACGAGGGCGGATACAACGACTGGATCTTCGCGCGCGCCGAGCGGGCACGACAGGCCGACGTCGCGGAGGAACGTCGCCAGAACCTTGCGCGCAAAGAGTTGGCATGGCTGCGGCGCGGACCGCAGGCGCGTACCTCCAAACCTCGGTATCGGGTCGAGGCGGCCGAGAAGTTGATCGCCGACGTCCCGCCACCGCGAGATTCGGTGGCGCTCTCGGCATTTGCGCGACGCAGACTCGGTCGCGTCGTGATCGAACTCGAGGACGCGCACATAGAGACACCTCCGAGCGACGACGGCGCGCCGGGACGCGTCCTGCTCGACGACCTCACCTGGCGACTCGCGCCAGGCGAACGTGTCGGTCTCGTCGGGGTCAACGGCTCGGGCAAGACGACATTGCTGCGGGCGCTGGCCGGTGAGGTCGACGTCGAGCCAGGGCGCCGGGTCGAGGGACTGACCGTCAGCATCGGTTGGCTCAAACAGGAACTCGACGACCTCGACCCCAACCAGCGGGTGCTCGACGCCGTGGAGTCGGTGGCAACGCGAATCACGCTGGGCGACAAAGAGATCTCGGCCAGCCAGCTCGCCGAGCGGCTCGGTTTCTCGCCGGCACGCCAGCGCACCCCAGTCGGGGATCTCTCCGGCGGCGAGCGACGTCGACTCCAGTTGACCCGCATCCTGATGGGCGAACCCAACGTGCTGCTACTCGACGAGCCGACCAACGATCTCGACATCGACACCCTGCAGCAACTCGAGGACCTGCTCGACAACTGGGCCGGAACCATGGTCGTGATCAGTCACGACCGCTACCTCATCGAGCGCGTCGCCGACAGCACGTGGGCTCTGTTCGGCGACGGCAAGCTCACCAATCTTCCCGGTGGGATCGAACAATATCTGCAGCGGCGCAAGGAGATTGCGGCGAGCAGCTCCGGCGACAACCGTTCTGCGGTGCTGTCGGGCGTGGCGGACAAGGCGACGGTATCGACAGGGGAGAAGTCGGCGGTGACGGCCGGTACCTCGCAGCCCGCCGCGCCTTCGTTGAGCGCGTCGGAGCACCGCGAGGCACGCAAGGCGATGAACCGACTCGAGCGGCGGATCGCGCAGCTGGACGAGCGGGAGGCGAAGCTTCACGTCGAATTGGCCGACGCGGCAAGCGATCCCGGCCGTCTCGTGACGCTCGGCGCCGAGTTGCGCGGCGTCGTCGACGAGAAGGAGACGGCCGAGATGGAGTGGCTCGAAGTCGCCGAGCAGCTCGAATAAGGTTGCGAGAGTAGTTGTTTGCGCGTAGTCAGCGGCGTATCGCGCCGTTGACAAGTGTCGCGACACCGATCGACCCCGCCTTGTTCAGGTGATAGGGATACGCGATGCGATTACTCAGGCTCGACTCGTACCACGACGTGAGACCGCACGGATCATGGCCTGCCGACGCACGATTGACGTCGACGAACTGTCCGTCGATCTTCGCGGTGGCTCGTGCGAGAGCACGGTTGGCCCGATCGAAAACCCCGTGAAGCCACCGCACGTCTGGATCGCTGATCGGTACCAGCGGCCAGCATCCGTGCGAACCCATGAAACCGCCGATACCCACGACGATGATCTGAGCGTGGGGGGCTTTTCTGCGGATGGCGGCGAGCGCCGGTGTGACGGCGTTCTCCATGACGGCGATGCGGTTGATGGCGAGCTGCGCCAGCCCGCGGTTGGAGCGGCAGTGTCTGTCGCCGAACGGCGAAGTGCCGCAGGGTCCGACGATGCGTCCCCACGCCATGTCGTTTCCGCCGATGCTCACGGTGACGACCTGCGCATCCGACGGGACCGACCACACCTGGGGCGGCTTGTACCCACCGCTGGTCTGCTGGCCGACGCGGTAGAGATGCTCGGCCAACGCGCCCGAGCAGGAGATGTCGATGAAGCGTCGCGGCAACGTCAGCGCCGCGACCACGGTCGGGTAGTTCAGCGCCGAGCGTTTGCATCCTCCGAAGTAGCCGGGCGTCGGAGTGAAGAAGCTGCCCGAGGCGCGTGAATCGCCCAGCGCCACGTACGGCCCGCCCGAGTAGCGCACCGGTGTGCTGCCGGGATCCGCGCCGGCCCGCGAGGACGTGAATCCGCCGCCGGCCAGCAGGGTCGCAGTGCACAGCACCACGAGCGCGATCGCGACGATCGGCCGTCGTAGGAACCGCTTCAGATCAAGCCCATCAGGTTGCACAGAATGAACTTTAGGTTGTCTCGCACACATTTTTGGTATGCGGTGTGAATCACATATCCGTGAGTAGAGTGATCCGCGGCATGTGCGAGCTTCCAAGGAAGGGCAGTGAGCGATGACAACCGTGTCAGAATCTTCGACGTCGACGCGTGACGAGTTTCCCGACGTCGAGTTCGTGACTACCGATCCCGACCGACCACCCGTAGCGGTGATCGACCGGAGTCCGATGACACCCGCGAAGAAGGCGATCTTCGCGGTGATCGGCCTCCTCGGTGCCATTGCCTGGGTGGTCATCGCCCTCGTCCGTGGCGAATCGGTGAACGCGGTGTGGTTCGTCATCGCGGCGCTGTGCACCTACGTCGTCGCGTATCGCTTCTACGCTCGGCTCATCGAGATGAAGGTCGTGAAGCCGCGCGACGACATCGCGACTCCCGCCGAGGAGTACGACAACGCTCGCGACTACATGCCGACCGACCGTCGGGTGCTGTTCGGCCACCACTTCGCGGCGATCGCCGGTGCAGGGCCACTCGTCGGGCCGGTGCTGGCCGCGCAGATGGGCTACCTGCCGGGCACGATCTGGATCATCATCGGCGCGGTGGTCGCCGGATGTGTGCAGGACTACCTCGTCCTCGCGATCTCGACTCGACGTCGAGGACGCAGCCTCGGCCAGATGGCCCGTGACGAACTCGGGTCCGTCGGCGGCACGGCCGCGATCGTGGCGGTGCTCGTCATCATGGTCATTCTGATCGCGGTGCTCGCGCTCGTCGTCGTCAACGCACTGGCCGAGAGTCCGTGGGGTGTCTTCTCGATCGCGATGACCATCCCGATCGCGCTCTTCATGGGTGTCTACCTGCGGTATCTGCGGCCGGGCCGGATCAGCGAGGTGTCTGTGATCGGCGTCGTGCTGCTGCTGTTGGCCATCGTCGCCGGCGGGTACGTCGCCGAGACGTCGTGGGGGCAGGACTGGTTCAGCCTCTCGCCGGTGGTGCTCAGCTGGGCGATCATCATCTACGGCATCGCAGCGGCCGTGCTGCCGGTCTGGTTGCTGCTCGCTCCGCGCGACTACCTGTCGACGTTCATGAAGGTCGGCACCATCGCGCTGCTGGCCATCGGCATCCTGGTGGTACAGCCGGTCATGAAGGCCCCCGCGGTCAGTGAGTTCGCGTGGAACGGAAACGGCCCGGCGTTTGCCGGTGCCCTGTTCCCGTTCCTGTTCATCACGATCGCCTGTGGCGCGCTCTCGGGCTTCCACTCGCTCATCGCGTCGGGCACCACCCCCAAGCTGCTGGCCAAGGAGGGACAGGCTCGGATCATCGGCTACGGCGGCATGCTCACCGAGTCCTTCGTCGCGATCATGGCGCTGATCACCGCATGCATCCTCGATCAGCACCTCTATTTCGGCATGAACGCACCGAAGGCGCTCACTCAGGGAACCAATCAGGGAGCTGCCGACTACGTCAACGGCCTCGGACTCAGCGGAAAGCCGGTCGACGCACAGTATTTCGCCGACGCCGCGCAGAGCGTCGAGGAGAAGTCGATCGTCTCCAAGACCGGCGGTGCACCGACGCTCGCGATGGGAATGTCGGAGACGCTGCAGCGTGGGTTCGGCGGAGAATCGTTGCGCGCCTTCTGGTATCACTTCGCGATCATGTTCGAGGCGCTCTTCATCCTCACCACGGTCGACGCCGGGACGCGCGTGGCGCGCTTCATGCTGTCCGACGGTATCGGCAACCTGCCCGGTGCTCGTCGTTTCAAAGACCCGTCGTGGCGCCCCGGAGCGTGGGTGTGCACCCTGATCGTCTGTGCCGCATGGGGTTCCATCCTGCTGATGGGTGTCACCGATCCACTCGGCGGTATCAACACGTTGTTCCCGCTGTTCGGCATCGCCAACCAGCTACTTGCCGCTATCGCGCTGACGGTCGTGACGGTGGTCTTGATCAAGCGGCGCCAGTGGAAGTGGGCTTGGATACCCGGTGTGCCGTTGGCATGGGACCTCATCGTCACCATGTCGGCGTCTTGGCAGAAGATCTTCTCGTCGAATCCCGCCATCGGCTACTGGGCGCAGCACCGCGCATTCGTGAACGCCAAGGACGACGGTCTGACCACGTTCAAGACCGCCAAGAGCATCTCGGAGATCGATGCGGTCATCCGCAACACGTTCATCCAGGGAACACTGTCGATCATCTTCGCCGTGCTCGTGTTGATCGTCGTGGCGGCGGGTCTCTGGGTCGCGGTCAAGGCCGTGCGCGCGGGCGGACTACCCACCACCGAGGAGAAACCCGTTCCGTCGAAGATCTTCGGGCCGCGCGGACTGTTCCCAACACGTGCCGAGAAGGCGGTGCAGCGCGAATGGGACGAATATGATGCCGCCCAAGGGATTTCAGCTCGGAGTAGCGGACACTAGAAGGCGATGACATGAAGACCGGCCTCACCCACGCCCTGACCTCGGTGCGCTGGTACGTGCAGAGCGTCATGGGCGATCGAGACTACGACCGCTACCTCGCACACCACGCATCGGAGCACGGCGCGTCGGCTCCATTGACCGAGCGCGAGTACTGGCGACAACGCTTCGCCGACCAGGACCGCAACCCGCAGGGGCGGTGCTGCTAGGCGGAGATGGGGAGCCGGCCCCAAATGTGTGTCCAATTGAAGGATGTGGGTGCTGCAGCAGCCACATCTTTCGATACGACACACATTTAGGGCCGGGGGGCTCGATCAGTGGAGCGGGGCCCGGTCAGCGGAGTCGACCGTGTCCGCGAAGTCGTCGATGAGCCCGGCGGTGAATTCCGGCTGGATCAGTGGGAACAGGTGCATGGCCCGCGGTACGACGACGAGGTGTCCGTCGGCCGCGGTCTCGACGAACCTCTTCTCGTGCAGCCGGAACTGGTCCCACGCGCCGTTCGCGAACAGCGTCGGTCCGGGATAGGCCGCGAGGGCGGCGAGGGCGTCGAAGTGGAGCACCGCGTCGACGACGTCGCGGATCGAATGCAGCGCGAGGCCGCCTGCCTCCATGTCGTCGGACACCTCTCGGCCGACGGCGATGCGCGTCAGAACCCTGCTGACCTGGGCGGCTTCGGACGGAAGGACGCTGGTCGCCGCGCCGAAGAGGCGAAACGGCGCGGCGAGCAGGCCACTCGGCTGCGCGGTTGCACACAGCACACCGAGGCCTGCGACGCGGTCGGGATGTCTCGCAGCCGTCGCCATTGCGACGTAGCCGCCCATCGACATACCGACGACCAGCGCTGAGCCGCCGACCGAGTCGATCGCGTCGCTCACCGCGACGACGGCTCCGTCCAACGTGAACGTCTCATCGGCGCGTGAACCGTGGCCGGGCATGTCGGGGCACACCACCTCACGGTCGGCGAGCGAGCCGGCCACGCGTCGAAAGGTCTGTCCGCTCACGCGCAATCCGTGCACCAGAACGATCGGTGTGCGTGCTGTGGTGGGGGGAAAGTCGGTGGCAGCGCTGTCGGTGCTCATCGAAAGTCAGTATCCACAAAGAGTTGCGTGGGATCCACAGGTACAAAAATGCCCCCGTGGATCCCACGCAACTTTCACCCGAGCGTGACCTCGCGGTCGATTCCGACCTCGTCGCGGAAACCCGCGTCATGCGAGACGAGCAGCAGCGCGCCCGACCAGTCCCGTAGCGCCGTGACCAACTCCTCGACGGTGTCGATGTCCAGGTTGTTGGTCGGCTCGTCCATGATGAGGAGCTTGGGATCGGGGTCGACGAGTAGCGCATCCGCCAACGCGACGCGAAGCCGTTCGCCGCCGGAGAGTTCGTCGAGGCGCCGATCGCCACGTGAGCCGCGGAACAGGAATCGCGCGAGATGAGCTCGCACATCCTGACCGTCGACTTCTGGGTGCCGCTTGCCGACGAATTCGACGACGGTCTGCGCCGGATCGTCGAACGAGATCTGTTGCGGCACATATGCGTAAGGAACGACGATGCGCTCGTTGTCGATGAGGTCGGCGATCAGGGTGGTCTTGCCGGAGCCGTTGCGTCCGGTGAGTGCAACGCGTTCTGGGCCGTCCATTCGTAGCCGATCGTCGACGATCACCTGAGCCGAACTGCCAAGTGCCACATCCGGCATGGTGATCCGCGCGCCCCGATCGGAGCGCACGTCGTCGCGGACGGACTCGAGCCGTCCGGCGGCGGCGGTCACGTCGTCGCGGTGCTCGTTGCGGAAGCGTCCGGCCGACTTCTCGGCGGCGTCGCGTCGGAGATGCGCGATGATCTTGGGGACACGCTTCTCCCGTTCGGCCTTGGCCGCGGTCCGTGCTCGTCGGTCGAGGGCGATCTGCGCGTTCACCATCTCCCGACGCTGCTTGCGAAGATCGTTGGCGGCGTTGGCAACTGCGGCCTGCGCCGTCGCCTGTTCAGACTCGACCACCTCGCGATAGAACGAATAGGGGCCACCGAACACGCGCACGTCGCCGTGATACAGCTCGAGTGTGGCGTCGACGCGTTCGAGGAGCTCGAGATCGTGGGAGACGACGAGTACGGTTCCCGCGAATCTGTCGATCAGCTCGAAAACCCTGGCCCGGGAATCGGTGTCGAGATTGTTGGTGGGCTCGTCGAGCAGCAGTACCGCCGGCGAGTGCACGATCCGCGACACGATCGCGAGCAGCGTCGCCTCGCCACCGGACAGTGTTCCGACCGACCTGTCGAGGTCGGTGGGCAGCCCCAGCGCCGCCAGTTCGGAGGTCGCGCGCGCCTCGATGTCCCAGTCGTCACCGACGGCATCGAAGTGTGCGCCGTCGACAGAGCCTGCTTCGATTGCGCTGATCGCGGCCCTGATCGGCTCGATCCCCAACGCCGACGCGATGGTCAGCGAGGTGTCGGAGAAGGCGTGTTGGGGAACGAGCGAGACCTCGCCGGTGGTGGCGATACTTCCCGATGTCGGTACGAGCTGGCCCGCGATCAGCCGCAGTAGCGTCGTCTTTCCTGCGCCGTTGGCGCCGACCAGCGAATACACAGCGCGTGGAACCGAGAACGAGAGCTCGTCGAATACCGGTGTCCCGTCCGGCCAGCTATACGAGACGTCCGAGAGCGTGATCGACGGTGCGAGATCGACGGATGACGGTGTGGACATGAACAACTCCGAGAGATTGGTGGGTGCGTACGGCGTCGGATCGACGCGGTCGCGCTGAATGCCAATCTCAGATGTTCATGTCTGTCAGATCACCCCTGTGCTCATCGAAGAATGGTGCCGCACATCGTGCGAACCCAATCAACCATAACTCCGACGACCGACCCCCTGTCAACAGAGTTGTGTTCGCCAGCCGATGGAGTCGGTGTTCGACGACGCGCTACCGTGAAACGCATGTCCTTCATCCGAACTCAGGTCGGCAACGGCGTCGGTGAGATCATCCTCGACCGTCCCAAGGCACTCAATGCGCTCGATCAGACGATGATCGACGACATGCACGACGTCCTCGGGCGTTGGGGCGACGACGATTCGATCGAGACGGTGTTGGTGACCTCCGCGAGCGATCGCGCTTTCTGCGCGGGCGGCGACATCCGGGCGATCCGCGAGCATGCCGTCGCTGGTGAGTACGACGAGATCCGAAACTACTTCGCCGCAGAGTATCGACTCGATCAGATGATCGCGCACTATCCCAAAGCGTACGTCGCGCTGATCGACGGAGTGGCGATGGGTGGCGGACTCGGGATCAGCGTGCACGGCGAGGTTCGCGTCGTCACCGAGAACTCGCTGATGGCCATGCCCGAGACCGCGATCGGATTCTTTCCCGACATCGGCGCAACCTACTTTCTGCCTCGCCTGCCGCGTGGTGTCGGAATGTGGTTGGGGCTCACCGGTTCGCGCGTGCGTGGTGCCGAGGCCGTACACCTGGGGCTTGCCACTCACTTCGTGCCAGCGGCCGAGCTGGAAGCCGTCGCAGACGCGCTGCGCGCCGGCGAGTCGCTCGTCGACATCCTCGGTGGCAGAAGCGAATTGCCCGTCTCCGATATCCCGATCGCCAAGATCGGCGAGTACTTCGGCGACGACAATGTCGCCGCGATCCTCGGCGGGTTGCGCGGCGCGGCAGGTGACGACTGGGCCGCGGAGATGGTCGAACTCCTCGAAGGTGCGTCGCCGACGAGTCTGTGGGTGACCGCAGCACTCCTCGACGCCGGCCGGGATTCGACGCTCGACGAGTGCTTCGACCGCGAATTGCACGCGGCGACAACGATAACGAAGACCAATGACTTCTCCGAGGGCGTGCGGGCGATGCTCGTCGACAAGGATCGCAGCCCGTCATTCGAGCCGTCGACCGTCGACGCCGTCGATCAGTCTGTGGTCGCCTCGATCGTTGAGGACTGAGCCGATCACGGCTGCAGGTCGAACCATCCGGTGAGGCTTGTCGGGCGCTCGGGCTGAGCGCCCGGTGTCGGTGCGGCAGCAGGCGCCGCGCTGTCGTCGTCGACGGGCACATCGTCGTTCGGATCGAGCGGATTCTGTTCGGACACAATCGTTTCGGGGCAGTCGAATGATCCTGCGGCCCGCTTCGACGACATCGCGGTCAGCGTCAGCCTGCACGCCGTCGACGACCTGTAGGTCCCCTTCTCCGACAGTCCGATGGTGGCGGTAATCGATGTGGTCAGGGGGCCAACCGGCGGGCGTGGACCATCGGTTGGCGGTAGGTGTTCGCCGGTCAGCGCGCCCACCGGGAATTCGATCTGTGCGCCCTCGGTGCCGTCGCCCTTGAACACGAACAGCAGAGAGTCGGGCGGGACATCGGGCGTCGGCTCGCCCCAGCGGCCGAACTCGTAACATGTTGGGGCAGGCGACATTTGCTGCGCAGTCGGGCTGACGGGTGCAACTACCTGCCCGTCCGCCCCTACCTGTCCATCCACGCCCACCTGCCCGCCAACGCCGGGCTGGCCCGTCGATGCCGTGAGTTGTCGCGGCGAGATCAGGACGTGTCCCCGGGTGAATCTCAGGTCGGAGCCCTGCCGGTCGATGGGCCCCGACGGGGGCTTCTCGGCGCAGCGTGCCGGATCCTGTTGCGCGGAGACGGTTGGCGTTGCTGATGACGACTGCGCCGCACGCGTCACCGATGTCGAGTCGGCGCACGCCGAGGTGATCGATGTGAGTGCGGCAGCGACCGCGAGCAGTGCGCAGATCCGCAGCGTGCTCGAGTGGCGTGCGGTCGATCGTCCGATCACGTCAGCCCGCCCTGGTCAATCAGCCGTTGCGACAAGCGGTTCGAGCGTCAGGTCGCCGTGTTCCTTCTCGATGTACTGCAGTCGCCATTTGTCGCTGAAGAGTGCGAGTATCGCGCCGTCGGTCCGCGTGAACACCTCGACGCCGCGCTGGCGGTTGAGTTCCGACGCGCTGTCGGCGTCGGTACGTCGGGCGAGGCTGTACCCGAGTGGCTCGATCACGGTGTCGACGTTGAACTCCGTCTTCATCCGTGCGGTGACCACCTCGAACTGCATCGGTCCGACGGCGGCCAGTACGGGTGACGCGTCTCCGCGGGTCTCGTTGCGCAACACCTGCACAACGCCTTCGCTGTCGAGCTGATCCATGGCCTTGCGGAACTGCTTGTACTTGTCCGCGGTGGTGACGCGGAGCGTCGAAAAGTGTTCTGGCGCAAAGGAAGGGATGGGCGGGTACTGGATGCGCGGGCCGTCGTAGAGCGTGTCGCCCGGTGCGAGTGCCGTCGCGTTGACGAGGCCGACGACGTCGCCGGGGTAAGCGGTGTCGACCGTCGAGCGGTCGCGGCCGACGACGGTGTGAGCGTACTTGGTGGCGAAGGGTTTTCCGGTCTGCGCGTGGGTGACGACCATGCCGCGCTCGAACTCGCCGCTCACGATGCGCATGAAGGCCAACCGGTCGCGGTGGCTGGAGTCCATGCCTGCCTGGACCTTGAACACGACGGCGCTGAACGGGTCGGTGACCTCGCGTTCGGTCCCGTCGATCCCGGTGCGACCCGACGGTGCGGGCGCGAGCTCGACGAGCGCGTCGAGCAATTGGCGGACACCGAAGTTCAGCATCGCCGAGGCGAAGATCATCGGCGACGTCTGGCCTGCGAGGAAGAGTTCCTCGTCGTGATCCTGGCCCATCTCGGAGAGCAGTTCGCTCTCTTCCACGGCCGCGATCCAGGCGTCGCCCTCGCGCTCGAGAGCGGCGTCGGGGTCGAGCAGTTCCTCCGGCGCGATCTTGGCTCCACCGGCGGTGCGGGTGAAGTGGATGTACTCGCCGGTGCGGCGGTCGAGGAGTCCGCGGAAATCGCCCGCGATGCCGACGGGCAGGAACAGCGGGGTGGGGATCAAGCCGATGCGTTCGCTGATCTCGTCGATGAGCTCCAACGGGGTGCGGCCGGGGCGGTCCCACTTGTTGATGACGGTGATGACCGGGATGCCTCGATGGCGACACACCTGGAACAGCTTGAGCGTCTGGGGCTCGAGCCCCTTGGCGGCGTCGATGAGCATGACCGCGGCGTCGACCGCGGTCAGCACTCGGTAGGTGTCCTCGGAGAAGTCGGCGTGGCCGGGGGTGTCGACGAGGTTGATGACCGCGCCGGGGCCGTCGGTGCCCTCGAGGGCGTAGTTGAACTGCAGAGCGGTCGAACTGACGGAGATTCCGCGAGCCTTCTCCATCTCCATCCAGTCCGACACCGTCGATTTACGGCCGGCCTTGCCGTGGATGGCACCCGCCTCGCTGATCACGTGCGCGTGCAACGCCAGTGCCTCGGTCATCGTCGACTTACCCGCGTCAGGGTGGGAGATGATGGCGAAGGTACGTCGACGCTGGGCCTCGAGCCGCAGCTCACGCGCGTCAGAACTCACCAGACGAGGCTACTAGCCGGGCGAGCGTCGGAGCAAAACGCTCGACGCTGCCCGACGGTCAGGTCAGCCGCTACTCGAACGGGACCGGCGGCATCTTGACCACCTGCGCGGCGTAGCTGAGGCCCGCGCCGTAGCCCAGCAGCAGGGCGGTGTCGCCCGGCTTGGCCTTGCCGGTGGAGAGCAGATCCTCCATTGCCAGCGGGATCGACGCCGCCGACGTGTTGCCGGTGTATTCGATGTCGTTGGCCACCGGGGTGCCCTCGGGCAGATGCAGCGTCTTCGCGAGCAGATCGTTGATGCGGGTGTTGGCCTGATGGGGGACGAAGACGTCGAGGTCTTCGGCGCCGATCTTGGCGGCGTCGAGCGCGCGCTGTGCCACCTTGCCCATTTCGAAAGCGGCCCAACGGAATACCGCGGTGCCCTGCAGGCGCACGTAGGGCCGCTGCACCCGGTCGCCGTCGAGGAAGGTCACCCAGTCGATGTCTTGACGAATCGCGTCGTACTGACTGCCGTCGCTACCCCAGATCACTGGTCCGAGCTGCTGATCCTCGGTGGGTCCGACGACGACGGCTCCGGCGCCGTCGCCGAAGATGAAGCAGTTGGTGCGGTCGGTCATGTCGAGGGTCACGGACAACTGCTCGGCGCCGATGACGAGGACATGCGTCGCGCTTCCGCCGCGCACCATGTCGGCGGCGAGTGCCATCCCGTAACCGAATCCGGCGCAGCCGACGGTGACGTCGAACGCGGGAACACCGTTCGCGCCGAGTTCGGTGGCAACCTTCGTCGCGCCTGCAGGCGTCATGAGCAGATGGGTGTTGGTCGCGAGGATGACGGCGTCGATGTCGGAGCCGGAAAGCAGAGCATTGGCGATCGCCGTGCGCCCGGCCTTGATGCCCATCTCCACGACGTCCTCGTCGCGGCGCGCGAAGCGTCGGGTTTTGATGCCGGTCCGCGTGTAGATCCACTCGTCGGAGGAATCGATGTGCTCGCAGATCTCGTCGTTGGTGACGACGCGCTCGGGGCGGTACGCACCGATGCCGAGCATGCCGATGTTGTTGACGCCCGATGTGTCCGCGATCTCTGCCATGATCTTCCTTCCGTTATGCGACCCGACATAGACCGTCTCACATCGCGGAGCTACTCGGAAGTACCGATGCGCGAGGAGGGGACATCGTGGCCGGGCTGACCTTCGAGAATGCGCCTGTAGTCAGTGCGGTCTGCGGTCATCTGGTGCCCGGGATCGTCGGGCGGTGGCGTCCAGTCGGCGTTCTCCAGGAACGACAGCTTCCCCTCGTGCACGTCGGCGATGACGTCGGTGAGCCAGTCCGCCTCGGCCTGCGCGAGACGCAACCACAGGCGAGCGCCCTCCATGGCATGTGGTGGAGCGTAGGGGTTGGCGCCGGGTTCGGTGTCCGCGCTGTATTCGCGTATGACCTCCCTCAGCGTCACCAAACGCTGCTGCAGCAGCGTCGTCGCATGGTCGTCGCCGAGGAGTGGCAGGAGATTGAACGCCGCTTGGAACGCGCTGCGGTCGAAGACGTCGACGCCGATCATCGCGCGCTCGATCATGCTGTGCAGCCTGGCCCGACCCGACTCCGTGATCTCGTAGACGCTGACCTCGCGCGAGCCGTCGGAGACCTCGCGGCGTGTGAGATCGCCTGAGTCGCTGAGCTTTCCGAGCGCGTGGTAGATCGAGCCCGGATTCACGTTGGCCCACTTGTCGACCTGCCACGACAACAGTTCGCGGCGGATCTGATAGCCGTTGACCGGCCCCAAGATGCCGACGACGCCGAGCAGGAGTAGCGGCGTCGTCGGTGGGATGGGTGGCGTGGAAGCCATGACCTGACAGTAATGCGTCGAGAAAGATTTCGAATCGAGGGCAGGGGTTGTCCGCATTTCGATGAATCATCGACGCGTAGGTGATCAGTACACGCAGACAGTCACGACGACGCCGTCGGGTTTCAGGGGCCTTTCGACGACTACTTCTGCGACGAAGTGAGCATCTAGTCAACTTTGACTAGATGGCTTATATTCAAATTTGAACACGATGCGTGAGCGGCTCACTCGACGTTCACACAGAGAGGGGACGAGCTGTGACACCGACGACGATCCAAGCGCGAGGTCTGGTGCAGACCTTCACGACGGGGCGAGGCAAGAACAAACGCGAGGTGCGGGCCGTCGACGGCGTCGACCTCGATATTCACGAGGGTGAGGTGGTCGGATTTCTCGGCCCCAACGGAGCGGGGAAGACGACCACGCTGCGCATGTTGACGACGTTGCTGCGGCCAACCGCCGGAACCGCGACCGTCAACGGATACGACGTCGTGCGCGAGTCGGTGATGGTCCGTCGCAGCATCGGCTACGTGTCACAGGCGGGTGGAACGTTCAGCCAGGCCAGAGCGGGCGACGAGGTGGTCGACCACGGGATGCTCTACGGACTCTCACACGCCGACGCCACTCGACGCGGGCACGAACTGTTCTCCCGACTGCAACTCGACGGACTGTGGGAACGGCAGCCCAAGAACATGTCGGGCGGTCAGAAACGACGCCTCGACATCGCGATGGGCCTGATCCACGATCCCTCGCTGGTCTTCCTCGACGAACCGACCACCGGCCTCGACCCGCAGGCGAGAGCGAACCTCTGGGACCACATCAGCAGGCTGCGCTCCGAGCGTGGCGCCACGGTCTTCCTCACCACGCACTACCTCGACGAGGCCGACGAACTCTCCGACCGCATCCTCATCATCGACAACGGCAAGATCGTCGCGGCCGACACCGCGCAGAACCTCAAAGATCAGGTGTCGGGCGACCTCGTCGACCTCGAGGTCCACATGGCAGCCGAGGTCGACATCGCCGCGGATCGTCTACGACGCATCGCCAACTCCGTCGAGACCGATGGCCGCCACGTGCGCGGACGTGTGCGGCACGCGGGACGCGAGATACCGGGACTGCTCCGCGAACTCGACGCCTCGGGCATCGCGCTCGACAGCATCGAGGTGCTGCGACCCACCCTCGACGACGTCTTCCTCACGATGACCGGGCGTTCGCTGCGCGACGCGCAAAGCGGGACCGAAAACGCCGCACTCGAAGAACTCGACAACGAAGGAGCCATCCGATGAACTTCCTCCGCGACTCCACCATCGTGTTCCGTCGACAGATCCGGATGAATCTGCGCAACCCGGCCTGGGTGCTGATCGGGGTGCTGCAACCCGTGCTCTATCTGGTGCTCTTCGGCCCGCTGCTCAAACCGATCGTCGACCAATTTCCCGGCGGCGCCGACAACGCCTACACGTTCCTGGTGCCGGGACTTCTCGTGCAACTCGGGTTCTTCGGCGCGATGTTCGCCGGGTTCAGTCTGATCGGCGAGTGGCGCGAAGGCGTCGTCGAGGCCGAACGCGTGACGCCCGCGAGCCGCTCCGCACTGCTGACCGGTCGGCTCATGCGCGACGTGCTGCAGTTGTTCGTCCAGGCGCTGATCCTGGTGTTCCTCGGCTACGCCATGGGCATGCGTGGATCCGTCAGCGGCGCGATCGTCGGCATCGCCATCACGCTGCTGATCGGCGCAGCGTGCGCCGCGGCGTCGAATGCGCTTGCCCTGACCGCCAAGAGTGAAGACGTCATGGCGCCGGTCATCAACATGGTGATGATGCCGGTGCTGTTGCTGTCGGGAATCCTGCTGCCGATGACGCTCGGACCGATGTGGCTGCAACGGGCCAGCGACTTCATGCCGTTCCGCTGGATCGTCGACGCCGTCCGCAGCAGCTTCGTCGGAGGCGTCGCGACATCGACGGTCGCGTGGGGTCTGCTCACCGCCATCGCGCTCGCGTTTCTCGGAACATGGTGGGGCACAGCGGTCTTCCGCAAGGAAAACGCGTAGCGGTTCTAACCCAGGTCGTCGAAGCTGCTCACCTTGGGTGCCGGGGGAAGCGTCACGGTGCTACCCGAGGTCGTCGAAGCTGCTCACCTTCGGCGCCGGGGGCAGCGTCACGACGGCCCCGGCGTAGGAGAGGCCAGCGCCGAACCCGAGCAGCAGCGCGGTCTGTCCGCCCTTGGCCTTGCCGGTGGCCAGCATCTCTTCCATCGCGAGCGGGATCGACGCCGCCGACGTGTTGCCGGTGTTCTCGATGTCGTTGGCCATCGGTAGGTCGTCGGGGAAGCCCAGGTTCTTCTTCATCAAGTCGTTGATCCGGGCGTTCGCCTGGTGGGGGACGAACACCTCGATGTCGTCGAGTCCGATGCCGGACCTCTCGATCACCGACGACAACGCCTTGGGCAGTGTGATTGCCGCCCAGCGGAATACGCGCGAACCCTCCATGGTGACCACCATGCGGCCGACAGGCTCGGTCTCCGGATCCTTGTGCTGGTATTCCTGAGCGCGATCCATGTACTCGGGGATGTCGTAGTTCTGGCCGATCGCCTCGGCGTTCTCGCCGTCAGAACCCCAGACGGTCGGGGAGATCCCGTTCTCGTCGCTCGGTCCGACGACGACCGCACCGGCGCCGTCGCCGAAGATGAAGGCGGTGTTGCGGTCGGTGGGCTCCATGACGACCGACATCGTCTCGACGCCGACGACAAGTACGTACTCGGCCGAGCCCGCGCGCACGGTGTCGGCCGCGACGCCCAGGGCGTACCCGAAGCCGCCGCATCCCGCGGCGATGTCGTAGGCGGGAATCCCGTTGAGGCCGATGTCGTATGCCACGATCGGGCCGCCGTGCGGAATCTTGGTCTTCCAGCTGTTGGTGGCCAGGATCAGCGCACCGATCTTGTCCTTGTCGATCCCGGAGTTTTCGATGGCCCGCTCGGCTGCGGCGGCGGCCATCGACCGTGCCGACTCGTCGCCGCTGATCCACCGGCGATTACGGATGCCGCTGCGTTCGAAGATCCACTGATCCGAACTGTCGAGAACCTCGCACACCTCATCGTTGCTGACCAGGCGTTTTGGTCGGTACGCGCCGATGCCCAACATCGCTACGTTCTGATGGCCTGTGTTGGCGGCGATGACGGTCACGCGTACTTCCCTTCGACAAACGGATCACGCAGCGGATAGCCCTGCGCCCGAAAAGAGTGTAGGCCCCGCCACATCCGGTGACGAACAAGGCCGCTTCTCACGGCGCCTGCTCGTCAGCCGTTGATCGGCCAGAACACCGGGACCAGGGTCACGGTGACGACCAACCAGCAGACCATCAGGACGATCCCCAGCCGCCAATAGTCGCCGAAGCGGTATCCGCCCGGATTCATCACGATCATGTTGGCGGGAGTGGCGATAGGCGTCAGCAGGGAAGCGGCGGCAGCGACGCAGACCACCATGAGCACCGTTCGGGCGTCGACACCGACGTCGGCCGCGGCGACGAGCGCGATCGGTATGACGATCAGCGCGGTGGCGACGTTGGAGATGAACTGCCCGAGTACGGCGGTCAGCACGAACAGCATGGCCAGCAGCAGATACGCACTGTGTCCGGACACCAGGTCGACGATGGGTCGTGCGATCAATTCGGCACCGCCACTGCTCGTGATCGCCGCCGACATCGGGATCAGCGCGGCGATCAGGACGAGCGTCGCCCAGGGAACGGCACGGTATGCCTGCTCGCTCGACAGCACGCGGAACAGCACCATCGCACCCGCTCCGAGCAGACCCGCGACCACCGGCGGCACGGCCCCACTGGCCAGCAGCGCGATCGTCACCACCAGGATGACTGCCGCACGTGGAGCGCTTCGCCCGAGCGGAACCGTCTGCCGCCGAACGGTTTCCGACGATGCGACCACCAGAACGTCCTTGTCGTCGGCGAGAGCGTCGAGCGCGCCCCACGGGCCGTACACCAGTAGTGCGTCGCCTTCCTGCAGCGTCGACGCACGTGACGAGACGTCGTCGTTCTGCCTGCGCACCGACAACACGAGCAGCCCGTCTTCTGCGCGCACCATCCCGCCGAACGCCGGCCGCCCGATCCACGACGAGCGCGGTGGGATCACCAACTCACAGATTCCGTTGTCGCGGTTGATGAGACTGTCGCGCTGGCCGCTCATGCGCCTGCCGATGGTGTCCTCGACGGTGAGGTCGGTGTCCCGTGCGAGCGTCTCGACGGCGGTGCCCACACCGGAGACGACGAGTATGTCCGACGGTTCGAGCTTATGCGTCGAACTGAGTACGCGGCCACGTTCGGACTGTGCGGCGACCGTGTCGATCGCGTCGTCTGTGATGGCCGCGCGGACGGTCTTCCCGACGAGCGTCGACGCCGCTTTGACGTGCAGGCGAAAGGTGCGCACGCCGGTCGTCGCCAATCCCGACAATTCGTAATGCTCGACGACGTCGCGCTGATATCTGCTGAAATCCTCTGGCAGCGACTGTGATTCGCGACGCGGGATCAGCCGGTCGCCGACAAGCGCGATGACGACCAGTGTCACCACGACCAGGGGGACACCGATGAGGGAGAAGCCGAAGTAGCCGATCGAGGAACCGGTTTGCTCGGTGGCGGCTTCGTCGATGATGACGTTGACCGGACTGCCGCTCAGCGTGAGCAGTGAACCGGCGCTCGCGGCGAACGCGAGAGGGAGCAGTACGCGCGACGGTGACAGATGCCCGCCGCGCAACGGCGACACTGACCGGGACCAACGCCGCCGCCGCACCGTTGATCGTGATGAGTGGGCTCAACGCCGCGGCGAGAACCATGATGGCGGCAACCACCCTGGTGCGTGTGCGACCTGCGACGCGCGCCAGCACGCTGCCCAGCCATGCGGTGATTCCCGACGCCTCGAGTCCCTCGCTGACCACGAACAGGGCCGCGATGAAGGCGATGACGCTCTGACCGAGACCCGAGGTCAGTTCGTCGAACTGCACGAGTCCGAGGAAGTAGAGCGCCAGCGCCGACCCGATGGCGACGAGTCCGACCGGCAGCTTGTTGATGATGAACAACACGACCGTGACGCCGAGGACAATGAGGCTCAGGGCGGCGTCCGACATTTGACCATCGTTGCACCGAGAGTGCACTCATGCTGCGGTGTCGGGCAGTGCGTGCCGCTTCTCAGTCAGTGGCGGCGTCGTCGAATCGCGGTATCACCAGGTGTGGACGACGTTCTGCGCTGCCTCGAGACCCGAGGAGATCAGCGCCTCGGTGGCGTCGGCGCCGTGCTGGATGAGTAGTTCGACGTCGTCGCGTGCGGACGACGGAAAGGGTTTGAGCACGAAGTCGGCGGGATCCTGGCGGCCGGGCGGACGACCGATGCCCAGTCGGACGCGGTAGTAGTCACGCGATCCGAGTGCCTGGCTGATCGAGCGCAGCCCGTTGTGGCCGCCCTCGCCGCCGCCGAGTTTCAGGCGTACGGCACCGAAGTCGATGTCGAGTTCGTCGTGCAGTGCGATCAGATCCGACGGGCCGATCGAGTAGAACTTCGCGAGTGGGCCGATCTCGCGGCCGGTGGTGTTCATGTACGTGCGTGCACGTGCCACCAACACCGACTGGCCGGCGAGCGTGATGGGTGCCACCATTGCGCCGGAGCGCTTGTGCACCTTCCATCGCTCGCCGGCCGTCGTGACGAGATGGTCTGCGACCATCGCGCCGATGTTGTGACGCGTCCGCTCATACTTGGAACCGGGATTACCGAGTCCGACAACAAGTTTCATGATTCCTGTGTCATCAGTAGGTGCGGAGCGTCGGAGGAGGTGACGCCGAATTACTCGGCCTCGGCCTCAGCGGCGGCAGCGTCGGCGTCGGCCTGCTCCGCGTCGGTCTCTTCCTCGAGCTCTGCGGCGGTGGTCGCCTCGTTGACTGCGACGATGAGGGTCTCCGGGTCGGTGATGAGCTCGACGCCCTCGGGGAGGACCAGGTCCGACGCATGGACCGACGTGCCGACTTCCTTGCCCTCGACGTCGACGACGATCTGCTCGGGGATCGACAGTGCGTCGGCCTCGATCTCGACGGTGTTGGCGTCCTGGGTGACCAGGGTGCCGGGAGCGGCGTCGCCCTCGACGACGATGGTGACCTCGACGGTGACCTTCTCGCCGCGCTTGATGACGAGCAGGTCGACGTGCTCGATGTAGTTGCGGATCGGGTGGATGTCGATCTGCTTGGTCAGCGCGAGCTGGCTGGTTCCCTCGATGTCGAGGTCGAGGACGGCGTTGGTGCCGTTGTTACGCAGGATGGTGGCGAAATCGCGAGCCGGGAGGTTGAGGTGCTGCGGGTCGGTGCCGTGGCCGTACAGCACGGCGGGCACGTTGCCTGCGCGACGAGCGCGTCGAGCGGCGCCCTTGCCCTTTTCGGTGCGGGTGGTGACTGCCAGTGCGTTTGCCTGGGTTGCCATGTGACTCTCCTTGGTGGTTCGGCCGCGTCGGTGCGTGCAGCCGGGTGGTCGGTGCTCGGCGTTCCGTAGCGGTTCCGCAGGCCGACAATCCACGACCACCTGCGGAAACTCGAGTCCGCAAGGAGATGTGCGATGGTCGCGCCGATTACGGTGACTGCTCACCCTCGCCGAGACAACCCGTCAAGGATAGACGACGACCAGCGGTGAAGTCACATCGCGCACCGTACGGTGACACCATGACCTCCCGTACCCCTGATCGCGTCGTTACCGACTTCCTCGATGCTCTCGCCCGCGACGACAGTTCCGCAGCCATGGCAGATCTCGACGAGAACATCGTCTACACCAATGTCGGACTGCCGACGATCCGTGGCAAACGCAACGTCGCCAAGGTCTTTGGTGCCATGGACGCGTCGTCGTTCGCAGGCTTCGACTACGGGATCATCAACATCGCCACCGACGACACCGTGGTGCTCACCGAGCGGATCGACGAGATCCGGCTCGGTCCCGTACGTATCCGGTTCTGGGTGTGCGGGCGCTTCGAGATTCTCGACGGTGCGATCGCCGTGTGGCGCGACTACTTCGACTTCTGGGACATCACCAAGGGCTTCGTGCGTGGACTTGCGGGTGTCGTCGTTCCGTCGGCGGTGCAGTCGCTACCAGCGCGCAGGGTCGACGCCCCCGGGATCACCTAGTCCCGCGACCTAGCCGAGTTCGCCCTGCGCAGCGGCTGCGGCGACGGCGGGGTCGGCAGACGAGGTGTCTTTGAGTGCGACGCCCGACGCGCCGAGTTGCCGTGCCCCGGACACCAGTGCTCCGACGATCCGGGCGGCGTCGCGGTATCCGAGCCCGTCCGGCGGATGGATGTTGGAGATGCAATTGCGTTCGGAGTCACGACGTCCCGGCTCCGGGCGATACGTCAGGTAGATGCCGAGGCTGTCGGCGACCGACAGTCCCGGGCGCTCCCCGATGATCACGAGAAGGATCTCGACGCCGAGCGCCTCCCCGATGTGATCGCCGAGCGCGACACGCGCCTGGGTGGCCACGACCGGCGGAGCGATCGAGAATTGCGGCGAGAGTTCGGCAGCGATCGTCTCGATGAGCGCTACCGCGTGCGTGTCCACCGCCGTCGCCGACAAGCCGTCGGCGATCACGAAACCGATGTCGGCGCCCGAATGTTGCACTGCGGAAAGGTCATTCGGGATTCGGCCGAGGTCGGGTCGGCGCAGATACTCCGCCCGCGACGACGCCTGACTCGTGACGACCGCCGGCTCGCCCAACCCCAGCCCCTTCAGACCGTCGACGACGCCGTCGGAGTCCATGGGGGTGTGCACGGCGTCGCGTGCTGCCGCGTGATCGGCCTGAAACTGCAGCACATCAGCACTCGACAGCGCATTTCCGCTGCGCTGCAACCCGATTCGGGCCTGGGTGAGTCCGCGCATCGATTTCCACGGATCGACCGACGGGATTGACTGCGTCTCGGGCGTGTTCACGACGCCGCCAGTCCGCGCAGCGCCGACGTCTGCGGGTCGAGTGGCACGACGTGGCCGCCCTCGTCGGCCATGCCGATGGTCTGCATCCACGCCTCGAATTCCGGTGCGGCGCGCAGGCCCAGGACGTCGCGCAGGTAGAGCACGTCGTGGAACGACAGGCTCTGGTACCCGAGCATGATGTCGTCGGCGCCCGGAACGGTGATGACGAATCCGACTCCGGCCATCCCGAGCAGGCTCAACAGCGTGTCCATGTCGTTCTGGTCGGCCTCGGCATGGTTGGTGTAGCAGACGTCGACGCCCATAGGCAGCCCGAGGAGTTTGCCGCAGAAGTGATCTTCGAGTCCCGCGCGGATGATCTGCTTGCCGTCGAAGAGATACTCGGGGCCGATGAATCCGACGACGGTGTTGACCAGCAACGGTTCCAGCGACCGGGCGACCGCGTAGGCGCGCGCTTCGAGGGTCTGCTGGTCGACGGGCCGCCCGCCGGTCCCGAGGTGTGCGCCCGCCGACAGTGCCGAGCCCTGCCCGGTTTCGAGGTACATCACGTTGTCGCCGACGGTCCCGCGGTGCAACGACCTCCCGGCCTCATTGCCTTCGTTGAGAACTGCCAGGTCGACGCCGAATCCGCGGTTGGCGCCCTCGGTACCCGCAATCGACTGGAAGACCAGGTCGACCGGTGCGCCCGCCTCGACCAAGCCGATCGTCGTGGTGACGTGCGAGAGCACGCACGACTGCATCGGAATATCGAAACGCTGCCGCACGTCGTCGAGGAGTTCGAGCAGCGTCGACGTCGCCTGTGGTGAGTCGGTTGCGGGGTTGATTCCGACGACCGCGTCGCCGCAACCGAGGAGCAGGCCGTCGAGCAGTCCTGCCGCGATGCCGCGCGGATCGTCGGTGGGGTGGTTGGGCTGCAATCGTGTCGCGAGGCGGCCGGGCAGTCCGATCGTCGTGCGGAATCCGGCGGTTACCTCCATGCGGCGGGCGACGGAGATCAGATCCTGATTGCGCATCAACTTGCTCACCGCCGCAACCATTTCCGGGGTCAACCCGGGGGAGACGGCCTGCAGGCGCTGCGTTCCACCCGACGCCACGACCTGCTCGAGCAGCCAGTCGCGTAGACCGCCGACCGTCAGGTGCGCGATGGGGGCGAATGCCTCTCGGTCGTGGGTGTCGATGATCAGCCGTGTGACTTCGTCTGATTCGTAGGGGACGAGCATCTCTTCGAGGAAGACGGTGAGCGGAAGGTCGGCGAGAACCCAAGCTGCTGCGGCCCGCTCGGCGTCGGATTGTGCTGCGCACCCGGCCAATTCGTCACCCGAACGTGCCGGGGTGGCCTTGGCCATCACATCGATCAGGTCGGCGAACTGGTAGGTGTGCCCACGAAGCGTGTGGCGGTAGATCACGAGAGTCCCTCTTCGGCGTCGGCAATGGCCTCGAACTCTTCGTCGGCGCTGGCGAAGACCAACCGGTTGCGGCTGTACAAGCCAAAATACGTCATGAAGAGCGCGAACACGATGAGACAGCCGGTCGCGGCCTTGATGTCGACGAGGAACGTCGCGACCAATGCGAGCACAGCGATCACGAGGGCGAAGCCCGTCGTGACCATGCCGCCGGGTGCGCGGTAGGGGCGCGCCAGTTCCGGCTCCCGGATGCGTAGCACGATGTGGCTCACCATCATCAGCACATAACTCAGCGCGGCACCGAAGACGGCCATGTTCAGCAGCGTCGCGCCCTGTCCGCTGAGTGACAGGAGGAACCCGACGATGCCGGGGACGATCAGCGCCAGCGTCGGAGACTTGCGAGAGTTGGTGACGGACAACGACTTCGGCAGGTATCCGGCGCGCGAGAGTGCGAACAACTGCCGCGAGTAGGCGTAGATGATCGAGAAGAAGCTCGCCACGAGCCCCGCCAAGCCGATGTAGTTGACGACCGTGTGTGCGGTTCCGCTTCCCAGCGCCTCGACGAGCGGGTTACCCGAACTCTGCATGGCCGATGCCCCACCGGCGCCCGGCACCAGGAACAGCACCAGCGCACACGTGAAGATCAGCGCGCACATCGCCGCGATGATCCCGCGCGGCACGTTGCGGGCAGGGTCCTTGGCCTCCTCTGCGGCCAGGGGCACGCCTTCGACGGCGAGGAAGAACCAGATGGCGAACGGGATTGCCGCCCAGATGCCGAGGTATCCGTGGGGCAGGAACGAACTCGCGCCCGCGGCATCCGTCGGGGCGATATCGGTGAGGTTCGACCACGAGAAGTCGCCGATTGCCGCGACCGCGAACACGATGAGGCCTGCGAGTGCGACCGCGGTGATCACGAACATGACCTTCAGTGCCTCACCGACACCGGCGAGATGTACGCCGATGAACAATGCGTAGACCGCGAGGTACACCCACCAACCGTCGGTGATGCCGAACAGGTGCAGCGACTCGACGTACGCGCCGATGAAGGTCGCAATCGCTGCGGGCGCGATCGCGTATTCGATCAGGACCGCGGTACCGGTCGCCATCCCGCCCCAGGTGCCGAGGGCTCGGCGCGCGAAGGTGTATCCGCCTCCTGCCGCGGGCAGTGCGGAACTCATCTCGGCCATGCCGAGCACCATCGCGAAGTACATCGCGGCGATGATGACGGCCGCGATGGCCAGGCCGCCGAAGCCGCCCTGCTCGAGCCCGAAATTCCACCCGGAGTAGTCGCCGCTGATGACGTAGCTGACCCCGAGACCCGCGAGCAGCACCCACCCGGCCGTGCCGGTCTTGAGTCGACGTTTGTCGAGGTAGTCGGTCGAACTCGCTGCCGACGACGTGGCAGCCGTCGTGCCGCCTCCGGATTCGATTGTGCTCATGAACGCGCCTTTCGTGCGGAGGCGAGATGACCGTCGGTCTCGCTGCTTACTTGATTCCGGCAAGACGGTACGGAGTGTGTGTCACATCACAATGGCGTCGACGTAAGAGCGGCTGAGAAATGAGAACCCCGGATTTCTCACGCGGGTTAACACGCTGGAAACACGAAAACGATGCGTCGCAACGACCGCTCCGTCACGGTAGAGGGCGCTATGCCGACATCCTCCACCGCCGAATCATCGTCCAGCGCAGAATCGCCGTCAGCGACGTACCCGTTGGTCGCCGACGAGTCGCCGGTGCGCGGCCTGACTCGTCGTCAGCTTCCCTTCATACCCGTCTTCGCGCAGTCCGTCGCGGCCATCGCGCCGGCAGGGACGTCGGCGGTGACGCCGTTGTTCGTGATCGCCGCGATGAGCGGAGCAGGTGGTGTCATCTCGTTCGCCGTCGCGATGGTCGTCGTCATGATGATCTCGGCGTGCGTGCGGCCGATGGCGCAGCGACTCGCCGTCGTGGGCGGTCTCTATTCGTACGTCGCTCAGGGATTCGGCCCGCGGGTGGCCCTTCCGACGGCATGGTCGGCGATCGTCGGTTATGGCTCGGTGAGTATGGCGGGACTTCTCGCAGTTGGCTTGTACCTCAACCACATTGCCGTCAGCATCGGGGTGTCGACGTCGGTGTGGCTGCCGATTGTCTGTGTGATCATCGTCGTGGCCGCCCTCGTCATGACCGTGCTGATGGTTCGCGGGATCAAGGTCTCTGCGACCGCGACACTCGCGATCGAGGTCGTCGCCGTTGTCATCCTGGTCGGCCTCATGGTGTGGCTCGGGATCACGCATCATTCGGCGGACTGGTCGAAGGTGTTCGCACCGCAGGTCGACGTCGGGTCGATGGGTCTGATGATCGTGGTCGCGGTCAGCGCGTTCGTCGGATTCGAGAGTGCGACGACGCTGTCGGCCGAGGCGCGTCGACCCTTCCGCAGCGTTCCGCGCACCCTGCGCTGGACACCGATCGCCGCGGGCGTCATCTATCTGCTCGCGGTGACCACCCAGTCGCTCGCGATGTTCGACGCCCCGGCGGGCGTACGGGAGAGTTCCACACCACTGGCCGCCCTGTTCCTCTCCGACGGCACCCGCGTCACGGCGGTCATCCTCGACATCGGGATCGCGACGTCGTTCTTCGCATGCGCGCTCGCCTCGGTCAACGCGCTGGTGCGCGTCCTGTTCACGCTGGGGCGCGAGCGGGTGGCACCGAGGGCATTCGGCACCACGCACCCGCGCTTTCACACCCCCGCGTTCGCCACGATCTGCGCGATGGCGGTCGTGACGCTCGGGCCGCTGGTGTTCCTCTGGTGCGGCGGCGATCCGCAGAACGGGATCCGCGACTTCCTGACGCTCAGCGCCCTCGGCTACATGGGCAGTTACCTCACCGCGTGTCTCGCATCGCCGCGGCTACTGGCGCGGATCGGGGAGAGCAGCAGGCGCATCCTGGTGCTCGGCGTCTTCACCGCGACCATTCTCGGAGTGCTGTTGCTGACCGCCTTCGGGACCGGCGTCGGACACGGCCGCATTCTGGGCGTTGTCTACGTCGCGTCGATGGCGGTAGTGACCGTGTTCGTGCTGTTTGTGGCGCGATGCCGACCTCATCTGCTCGGCGGTGTCGGTGTCTTTGATGCGACGACCAGCGCCGACATCCTCACGACTGCGACTCTGCGGTGACAACTCGGCGACCCGCGTGCGCATGTCACGGTGAGGGGGCGACATGGCGATAGGCCGTGCGCCGCGGTCGGATTCGGTGGTGCGCGCCCTGCAGATCATCGAGACCGTCGCCGACCTCGGAATCGGTACGACGGCCCGCGACATCGCCGATCGGCTCGACCTCCCCTCCGCGAGCACCTATCGGCTGCTCAACAGTCTCGTCGCCGACGAGTTTCTGGTGCGGACGGCTGATCTGCGTGGCTTCGCGATCGGCACGCGCCTCGCGTCGTTCGTCGACGGCGTGGTCACGCCTCCGGTCCCGGCGCGTGCCGCGGAGCTGATCGACGAGTTCCGCGGCTCGGTGCGGTTCGCCGTGCATCTGCTCTACTTCCGCCCCGCGTCGGTGCGCGTTCTCGACGCCGACCCAGACCATCCGCTCGACGGGGTGGGTGAGCTCATGCGGTACCTGCACGCGTCTGCGGCGGGCAAACTGCTGCTCGCGTCGCTGTCGCAGTGGCGCGACGCGCTGGAGATGCCGCTGCTACCCGTCACGCCCGCCACGATCATCGACCTGGCGCGGCTCGAGGAACAGATCGCCGAGATCCGACGCACCGACGTTGCGCGCGACGACGGCGAACTCGTGGTGGCCCACGCCCACCTGGCCGTGCCGATCTACGACGTCACCGGCGCTGTGCGCGGGGCGGTGATGATCGGCGGGGTATCGAGCAGGCTCGAGGCGATCTGCTCACTCACCGACGCGGCGCGCGGACTCGCGAACGCCGTCGGGCCGCTGCTGTTCTGAGTGCGGCTGTGTCCTGTCGGATGTGGCGCGGCTACAGGATCTCGTCGAGCTTGTCGAGTGGGCGGGCGAGGCGAGTTCCCTTGGCGGTCACCACAAATGGACGTTCGACGAGGATCGGGTGCGCGACCATCTCGTCGAGCAGTTTCTCGTCCGACGCGGCGTCGAGGTCGAGTTCCTTGTAGAGCGCTTCGCGCTTGCGCGCGGCCTGGCGAACGGTGATGCCGGCATCGGCGAAGAGTTGTTCGAGTTGTTCGCGGGTGTACGGCTCGTCGAGATACTTCACGATCGTCGGCTCGACGCCCTCGTCGCGGAGGCGCTGCAGGGCTTTGCGCGACGTCGAGCATTTGGGGTTGTGATAGATCGTCGCGTTGTCGGTCGCAGCAGCCATGAGGGTGACACTACCCAAGCGCCCAACCACTCGGACCCCTAGCGCTACCCGGACGCTGCGGCGGCGTCGTCGGGTGTGACGCGTCGGGGGAGCGTGAGGGCCACGGCGAGGGCAATGACCGCGCACACGGCTCCGACGACGACGGGTGCCAGCGCGCCGCCGTGCTCGATCGCCAATGCGCCGATCAGTGCGCCGACGCCGATCGAGAAGTTGAACGTCGTGGAGTAGAGCGTCGTCGCCGACTCGCGGTAGGCGGGCGCCACGCGGAACACCGTCGTCTGCAGGCCGATCGGGGCAGCGGCGTATCCGGCGGCCCACACGAGGAGTCCGACGAGAGCCGCGGGAAGCCACAGACTCGCGACGGGCGTGAGTATCAGTGCACCCGCGAGGACCGCGATGATCGCCGCGAGTGACCACCGCACGGATTGGGTGCGGGACAGGAATGCCCCGGCCGTGAAGTTGCCCGCGACCCCTGCCACGCCCATCACCAGCAGGACGACACCGACCAGGTCGGCGTCGATTCCGAGGATCTCGACGATGAACGGGGTGACGTAGGTGTAGGCGGCGTACGCGCCGGTGATGACGAGCGCGGTGACGATCAGCGTCGTCCGGAGGTTGCGCATGCGGAGCAACCGCGGCAGGCCCCGCAGCCCGATGGTCTCGCTGTCGCCGGGGACCGAGCGCAGCAGCACGGCCAGCGCGACGAGGCTGACCAAGCTCAGCCCGGCGAGCGTCCAGTAGGCGGCCCGCCAGCCGAACGCCTGCCCGATCACGGTGCCGACGGGCATGCCGAGCACCGACGCCAGCGACACTCCCGAGAACGCGATGGTGGTCGCGCGCACGGCAGCATTCGGCGGGACAAGGCGCACGGCGGTCGCCGCGACGATCGCCCACATCAACCCGAGGGCGACACCGATCGCCATGCGCACCGCCAGGAGCATCGCGTAGTTCACGGCGAGCGCGGTGAGCGTGTTGCCGACGACGAATGCGGCCATCACGCAGAGCAGAATCGGACGGCGGTCGAGGCGTCGAGTCGCCGTGGAGAGCGTGGGTGCACTGACCGCGGCCACGAACGCGAAGAACGTGACAGTGAGGCCGATGGTGCCCTCGGAGACGTCGAGGTCGGTGGCCATCGGACGGAGTAATCCGATGGGCATGATCTCGGTGGTAGTGATGGTGAACACACCGAGGCCAAGCGAGACCACCGCCGCCCAATCGCGTCGGGCGGCGGTGGTCGTCATCGAAGTGTCAGGCGTTGCCGTCGAAAAGGCTTGTCACCGAACCGTGTTCGAACACCTCGCGGATGGTCTGTGCCAGCAGCGGGGCGATCGAGATCACGGTCAGCTTGTCGAAGCGCTTCTCCTGCGGGATCGGGAGCGTGTCGGTCACGATGACCTCGTCGGCCTCGGAGTTGGCGAGGCGCTCGGCGGCCGGATCGGAGAAGACCGCGTGCGTCGTGGCGATGATGACGTCGCCCGCGCCCGCTTCCTTGAGCTTCGACACCGCGCCGACGATGGTGCCGCCGGTGTCGATCATGTCGTCGATGACCACACAGGTGCGGCCTTCGACCTCACCGACCACGCGGTGCGCGACGATCTGGTTGGCGACCAACGGGTCGCGGGTCTTGTGGATGAACGCGACGGGAGCGCCACCGAGCGCATCCGACCACTTCTCCGCGACGCGCACACGACCCGAATCCGGCGAGACGACGACGAGGTTTTCGATGCCGTACTTGCCGCGGACGTAGTCGGAGAGCTGACCCTGGGCGTGCATGTGGTCGACGGGGCCGTCGAAGAAGCCCTGGATCTGATCGGTGTGCAGGTCGACCGAGATGATGCGGTCGGCGCCTGCGGTCTTCATCAGGTCGGCGATGAGGCGTGCCGAGATCGGTTCACGACCGCGGGCCTTCTTGTCCTGGCGTGCGTAAGGGTAGAAGGGCAGGATCACGCTGATGCGCTTGGCCGAGCCGCGCTTGAGCGCGTCGATCATGATCAGCGCCTCCATCACCCACTCGTTGAGCGGGGCGGGGCAGCTCTGGATCACGAACGCATCCGAACCGCGCACCGACTCCTCGTAGCGAACGAAGATCTCGCCGTTGGCGAAGTTCCGCGCGGTCTGCGGAGTCAGCTTGATGCCGAGTTCGTCGGCGACAGCCTGCGCCAGGTCGGGGTGTGCACGCCCCGAGAACAGCATCAGGTTCTTCTGGTTGTCGGTGGTCCAGGTCATGAAAACTCTTCTACTCGATCGTCGGCCGGTGGGCGGCTCTGCCAGCGGGTCACGTTGGCTAGGAGCCGGGCTGTTCGGGCTGAGTATCGGCCGCGCCTGCCTCGATCGCTGCGCGTGCGGCAGCCGTGTCGGGGCGTTTGCGGGGTACCCAACCGTCGATGTTGCGTTGTGGACCCGACGAGACCGCGAGGGCGCCGGGCGGGACATCGTCCCGAATGACCGTACCTGCCCCGGTATACGCGCCGTCACCGACCTGCACCGGAGCGACGAACATGTTGTCCGATCCGGTCCGGCAATGCGACCCGATCACCGTTTGATGCTTGTTCACCCCGTCGTAGTTGACAAAGACGCTCGACGCCCCGATGTTCGACTCCTCGCCGATCGTCGCGTCGCCGACGTAGGTGAGGTGCGGAACCTTGCTACCTGCACCGATGGTGGCTTTTTTGGTCTCGACGAAGGTGCCGATCTTGCCGCGCTCACCCAATTCGGTACCCGGCCGCAGGAAGGCGAACGGGCCTACGGAAGCGTCGTCGGAGATCACCGAGTCGGAGCCGTGCGTGCGGATCACCGACGCCCCGCGGCCGATCGTCACGTCGGTGAGCGTGGTGTCGGGACCGACGACGGCATCCTCGGCGATACGGGTGGCACCGTGCAGTTGGGTGCCCGGCTCGATGCGTACGTCGCGCTCGATGCGTACGTCGACGTCGATCCACGTCGAGCCTGGATCGACGACGGTGACGCCCGCGAGCTGGTGGCGACGGATGGTCGAGGCATTGAGCGCGGCACCGAGCGCGGAGAGTTGTGCACGGTCGTTGCAGCCCGCGACGACCAGCGGATCGTCGACGACATGCGCGCGGACGGTCTTGCCCGCGGTGCGCGCGATCTCGATGACGTCCGTCAGATAGAACTCGCCCTGTGCGTTGTCGGTGGAGAGTTGTTGCAGCGCTGAGCGCAGTGCCTGCGCGTCGAAAGCGTAGATGCCCGCGTTGACCTCGGTGATCGCGCGCTGAGCGTCGCTCGCGTCCTTTTCTTCGACGATGGCCTGCACCGAGCCGTCGTTGGTACGGATGATCCGGCCGTATCCGGTCGGCTCGTCGGCGATGAAGCCGGTGAGCGTGACGGCGGCGCCTGCTCCCGCGGTGTGCGTGGCGACGAGCGCCTCGATCGTCTGGCCGTCGAGGAGTGGGATGTCGGCGGCGGTGATGATCACCGTTCCGGTGAAGTCGTCGGGGAGTGCGGTGAGACCCGCGCGGGCGGCGTCGCCGGTGCCGGCGGGTGAATCCTGAACGGCCACAACAATATTGGTGCCGATCTCGGCGGCGATCTCGTTGACGGCCGAAGTGACGCGTTCACGCTCGTGGCCGACGACGGCGACGAGTTGATCAGGGGATGCCGCTGCTGCGCCATGCAGCACATGGCCGACGAGCGAGCGTCCGCCGATGGTGTGCAAGATCTTGGGCGTCTTGGATTTCATCCGAGTGCCCGCGCCCGCGGCGAGGACGATCACGGCTGTCGCGGCTGACTTCTCTGTCATGTCCACCTCCGGGATTCGACGACTGCGCGCCGCGCGCACCGAGTGACGGCGTCGGGCGTGGCGACGGACCGATACTACTGACTCGTCTACGGCGCAGAAGCGTCAGTGCAGGTAGTGGCCGGGGTGCAGGTGGTGACGACCGCCCGAACGGCGACTGATAGAACCGAGGGGACGCACGTCACAGGAGACGTACACGCAACGGAGGAGTTCGCAATGAGCGCTCAGAAGACAGCAATCGTCACCGGATCGGGTCGGGGCATCGGCGCGGCGGTGGCCAAGCGCCTCGCCGACGACGGTCTGGCCGTCGCCGTTCTCGACATCACCGAAGAGGCCGCAGCCGACACCGCCAAGGCGATCAACGACGCCGGTGGCAAGGCGATCGCCGTCGGCGCAGACGTATCCGACGAGGCATCGGTCAACGCGGCCGTCGAGAAGGTCGCCGCCGAACTCGGCGCGCCGACCGTGCTGGTGAACAACGCGGGCATCCTGCGCGACAACCTGCTGTTCAAGATGAGCGTCGACGACTGGGACGCAGTCATGGGCGTGCACCTGCGCGGCGCCTTCCTGATGAGCCGCGCATGCCAGAAGTACATGGTCGACGCCGGCTGGGGCCGCATCGTGAACCTGTCGTCGACGTCCGCACTGGGCAACCGCGGCCAGGCCAACTACTCCGCAGCCAAGGCGGGCATGCAGGGCTTCACCAAGACGCTGGCGATCGAGCTGGGCAAGTTCGGTGTGACCGCCAACGCGATCGCCCCCGGCTTCATCGAGACCGACATGACCGCCGCCACCGCCGCCCGCGTCGGCATGGACTTCGAGGAGTTCAAGAAGCTCAACGCCTCCGCCATCCCCGTCGCCCGCACCGGCAAGCCCGAGGACATCGCCCACACCGCCTCGTTCTTCGCCTCCGAGGGCGCCGGCTTCGTCTCCGGCCAGGTCATCTACGTCGCCGGCGGCCCGCGGGACTGACCACCGCTGCCCACCGCCGGTCGAGCTGACCACCGCTGGTCGAGCTGACCACCGCTGGTCGAGCCCGCTCCGCTGGTCGAGCTTGTCGAGACCACCCCGCTGGCCGAGCGCACGCTCCGTCGGTCGGGCTGACCACCCGCTGGTTGAGCGCGCCCGCCGCTGGTCGAGCTGACCACCGCTGGTCGAGCTTGTCGAGACCACCCCGCTGGGTAGATGTGGGTCGAA
>NZ_LZTC01000100.1:0-7812 GCF_001665905.1 Gordonia sp. 852002-50395_SCH5434458 | reverse complement strand
GTCGCGTCTGTGCCTGTCCAGCCCGCGCGGGCTGCGGCTGCGGCTTGGTTGCTCGTGTGTTCGGCGGTGAGGTAGTCGTGGAAGTCGGCTTTGACGTCGGCGATGCGGTTGATGCGTTCGGGATTCGTGGGCATGCCGGGTTTGGCGTTGAGTCGCCACGCAACCCGTCCGGTGTCGGGTCCGTCGGTGATCATGCGGGTGGTGAACTGGCCGGGTTTCGGCCCAACCCTGCGGTTGTGTACATCACACGCCGGCACCAACTGGTCGATGTCGGTCAGGCCGCCGTCGGCCCAGTCTTTCGCGGCGTGATGCATCTGCACCCGTGAGGCGGGTTGGTTGCAGTGAATCGCCCCGGGTTTGCTGGAGGCTCGGTTAGTTGGTTCCAGCGTTTGCGGGGACCGGGTTCTCACGGTAGCTGGTGACGGTGTGGGTCGACCAGTAGGCGCTCTCGTACTCGACGGGTGGGACGTGTCCGATCTCGCCGTGCAGGCGGCGGTGGTTGAACCATTCGACGTACTCAGCGACGGCGATCTCGACCTCGCCCACACCTGCCCAGCCGCCTCGCGGGCGCATCACGGGGTTACGGATGCATTCGGCTTTGAACAGCGAGTTGAACGCCTCAGCCATCGCGTTGTCGTATGAATCCCCTTTGGAGCCAACAGATGTCACCGCTTCGGCTTCGGCCAGTCGTTCGGTGTAGCGGATGGCTCGGTATTGCACTCCGCGGTCGGAGTGGTGGATCAGCCCGGCCACGTCGTGGCCGGCACGCGACCGTGCCCACAATCCCATGTTCAGGGCGTCGAGGGCGAGGTCGGTGTGCATGGTGGTCGAGACCTGCCAGCCGACGACCATCCGCGAGAACACGTCCAGGACGAACGCCGCGTACACCCAGCCCGAGTGGGTGCGGATGTAGGTCAGGTCCGCCACCCACAACGCGTTCGGTGCCGCCGCGGTGAACTGACGGTTGACCCGGTCAGCCGGCCGGGGTGTTTCAGCTCCCTCGCTGCGCGTGGTCTTGCGTGTCTTGAGTCTCGCTATCCCTTGCAGCCCATCGGCTTTCATCAATCGCTCGACGGTGCAGCGGGCAACACTATGGCCCTGTCTGCGCAATTGGGCATGCACCTTGCGGGCACCGTAGACGCCGAGGTTGTCGGCATGCACCGCGCGGACCTGGGTAAGGAGATCCCGGTCACGCACCACACGAGGCGCCTCGGTCTTCTGGGGGCTCAGGTGGGCTCGTACCGTGGACGGAGCGATCTGGGCGGACGTATCGCGCAATGCCGCACAGATCGGATCGACTCCGTGTTCATCGCGGTGAGCCGCGACGAACTCCACGATCAGCGCTGTGGGCGGTCGATCTCCGCCGCAAAGAAAGCCGAAGCCTGCTTCAAGATCGTGTTCGCTCGCCGCAGTTCACGGTTCTCCCGCTCCAACGCCGCGATGCGGTCAGCGTCCTCACTCGTGGTGCCCGGGCGGACCCCGCCGTCGATCTCGGCCTGACGAACCCAATTGCGCAACGCCTCGGGATGGACTCCGAGCTGATCGGCGATCCGCTTGATCGCACCTCTCGACGAATCGGGATCTCGTCGCGCTTCACATGCCATCCGGGTGGCCCGGTCCTTGAGTTCCTCGCTGTACTTGCGTGGTGCTGCCATGCTCTCCATCCTTCACAGGTTCGAGAGCCTCCGACAGACCCGGGGCGGTTCATACTGACTGGCACCGGCGGAGGCGGCCATCTCGATCACGTCTTGGATCGGGAGGAGTGTTCCGGATGTGGTTTGTGCGATCCCTGCTTGTGCTTCCAACTCGTGCAGGCTGGTGGTGACGATCACCTGGATCGGCAACCCTCGATGCGTATTACCCAACATCCCGGATTCGAGTACCTGCCCGAGGAGGGCGGAGAAGGCGTCATGGTTGCGTTGGGCGGGTGAGCGTTGATCCAACAGCGCCGCCGCCGCGACCTGTTCGGCGTTGGCAGTGGTGATCGGACCCACGGGTGAGTCGGGATCGTCGGGGTTGTTCATGCCGGGTTTGGCCCACGAGTCGAGCACCGCATCGAGGCGTGCGCGGGCGATCGGATCCAAATCCGCGGTCAACCGCGACATGAGTTGCGCGTTTTGCCGGTTCACCCACAAGCGGCGTCGACGTTTGCGGTCTTTCGGGTTGGTGAGCGTCCCATCCGGATCCAGATGCGCCAACAATCGTGAACCCAAATTGGTGATTTCGGCGGGCGTGAACTGGACCGCGTAGCCGGCCATCTGTGCTTCGGCGGCAGCTTTCGTCTCCGCCGACACCTCACCGGGGATCGCCTCCAACACCTCCAACACCGCGCGGACGTGTGCGCCAGCGACCCGACCTTCCACGACGTAGCCGGCCAAAGTCGGACACGACGGTGGGAGTCGGTCGCCGCAGATCGTGGTGAACGATCCGGTCGCGGCGATCACCCGATGCCGGGCGGCCGGATCACCGATATGGAGACGCTGTCCCATGAAGTTGCGAATATCGCGGAAACCCAACGAGTGGGGCAGATCCCGGTCAGACGCTTCCACGATCAAGCGATCGGTGACCGCGCCCGCGGTGCGCAACGCCAGGCGTTCGGCCTCAATCGGGGCTTCGACGAGCACGTCGTCGGACACCAACGACACATCCACGGCAGCCAACTCATCCAACACCGCAGCGAGGCGTGACAGTTTCTCCGCCACCACCGCATCCGCAGACCCCACCGCCGCCGTGGCCAAAGCCGAAGGCGCACGGCCGTTTCCACTATCGCTGTTGCTGTTCACGTGCCGCCACCCCCGCCCCACGTCGTGTCGAATATGTGTTCTACACTACCCGACAATACGGACAACGTCGAGGAAAAATCGAACAATATTTCGATCGTGTGGATACCGCTCGATCGGAGAAATTCGATCGGAGAGAAGGGCGTCGCCCAGTTCGTGCGGTCGACTACGTCGTCTTTCGCACGAACTGAGCAACGACGACAGCGGTCAGCGGAACGATGTGGTGACCCGCTTGGTCACGCCCGCCACGACGCCCTGGTACTTCGACGCGATGAGGCGCACCCAGACGTCGAGCACGATGGCGTCGGCGCCGATGAGCACTCGCGCCTTGTTCTTCTTCACGCCCTTGATGATGGTGTCGGCAGCCGACGACGCCGAGGTGCGCGCGAGGTACTTGTCGAAGAACTTGGCGAAGTTGGCCTGGTCGTAATCGTCGGCGACCGTCGCGTTGCGGGCGATCGCGGTCTTGATGCCGCCAGGATGCACGCAGGTGACGCGCACCGGGTGCTTGGCGATCAACATCTCCTGATTGAGCGACTCGGTGAACCCGCGAACGGCGAACTTCGCCGAGTTGTAGGCCGCCTGGCCAGGCTCGGACAGCAGACCGAACAGCGACGACGTATTGACGATGTGGCCGTCGCCCGACGCGATGATGTGTGGCAGGAAGGCCTTCGTTCCGTTGACGACGCCCCAGAAGTCGACGTCCATCACGCGCTCGATGTCTTTGAACTCGGTGCGCTCGACCTCGCCGTGGTGCGCGATGCCCGCGTTGTTGAAGACGACGTTGACCTTGCCATAGTGGGCCATGACCGTGTCGGCGTATTCGAGGACCGCCTCACGCTCTGCGACGTTGAGCAGTTGGGCGTGCACCGGTGCGCCTGTCTCGGCGACGAGTTTCTCCGTCGTGGCGAGGCCATCGGGGTTGACATCGGAGATCGCCAGCTTGGCGCCCTGTTGGCCCAGCTTCACCGCCAGTTCGCGGCCCATGCCCGAGCCCGCACCGGTGACGACGACGACCTTGTCGCGAAAGTTCTTCATGGTGTTCTCCTGTGTGTGTTGGTGCGTGCGAGATCCGGCGTGCACGCGGATGAAGTCGAGATCAGGCGCGGGTGCTCGCGAGCACGGGCGGGGTGTCGGTCGCCGACGAATCGCGAGCGACGTCGTATGCCGCGACATCGAATCGTCGGGTCTGCTTGCGGAAGTTGAACGTGAAGCCCGGCCACAGCGTCGTGATGTTGCCGTTGTCGTCGGCGTACCAGGAGGCGCAACCACCGTTGACCCAGACGCTGTTGCGAAGCGCGTGCTGAATGCCGGTGTTGTACCCGCGTTGCGATTGCTCGTCGACGTCGACGCGCGTGATTCCCTGTGCGCGAACGGTTTTGAGATAGTCGACCAGGTAGTTGAGCTGCGACTCGATCATGTACACCATCGAGGTGTGTCCGAGTCCGGTCGCCGGTCCGACCATCAGCATCATGTTCGGGAAGCCGTGGACGAACGACCCCTTGTAGCCCTGCATTCCGTTCGTCTCCCACGTCTGGGCGAGCGATCGTCCCTCGGCGCCGACGATGCAGTCGAACACGGGCGAATCGGTGACGTGGAAGCCTGTCGCGACGATCAACACGTCGATCTCGCGCTCGGTGCCGTCCGCGGTCACGATGCCCGACGGCGTCACGCGTGCGATGGGGTCGGTGACGAGGTCGACGTTGGGTCGATCAAGTGCCGGGTACCAGGCGTTCGATCGCAGGATTCGCTTGCAGCCGACCTGGAAGCGGGGAGTGACCTTGTCGCGCAGCTTACGGTCACGGATTCCGCGCGCGATGTTGGCGCGCGCGACGAGTTCGACGGGCTTGAGCGCGGTACGCGAGTGCGTCAGACCGAAGGCGATGAACTCGTTGAAGGCGTACACCCCCGCGCGACCGGCGCTCTGCACGATGGGCGCGTTCTTGAACAGCCAGCGCTCGACCGGGGTGTAGGGCCGCTCGGTACGCGGGACGATCCACGGCGCCGTGCGCTGGTAGACGTCGAGGTGGGCGACGCGCTTGGCCACCTCGGGGACGATCTGGATGGCCGACGCACCGGTGCCGATCACGGCGACGCGCTTACCCGAGAGCTCGACGTCGTCGTCCCAGCGCGCGGAATGCATGACCGTTCCGCCGAACGATTCGATGCCGTCGATGTCCGGAAGATTCGGTTCGCACAGCGGCCCAACCGCGCCGATGAGGTGCTGCGCCCGGTACGTCGTCACAGCAGACGAGTCGGGGTCGGTTCCGGCGGGCACCGTGTCGATCAGCCAGTGCTGGTCCGACTCGCTCCACGCGGCACGGGTGACCTCGACGCCGAACCTGGCCTTGTCGCGCACGCCGAAACGATCCGCGACGTCGTTGATGTACCGGTGGATCTCGGGCTGATGAGAGTACGAGCGTGACCATTCGGGATTGGGGGCGAACGAGTACGAGTACAGGTTCGACGCGACGTCGCACGCGGCGCCGGGGTAGGTGTTGTCACGCCAGGTGCCGCCGAAGTCAGCTCCGCGATCGAGGATGACGTAGTCGGTGAAGCCGTTCTGGCTCATCTTGATCGCCGCGCCGAGGCCGGAGAACCCGGCGCCGACGATCGCAACCTCAACATTGTGCGTTGTCATGCTCCTCACGTTAGGGGCCTATTGAACATTAGTCAATAGCGTATTGAACGCTGGTCAATAAGTCGCCTAGACTGTGTCTGTGACCCAGTCGAAGCGCACCAGGATGAGCCCGGAGGCCCGACGCGACCAGCTCATCGCGCTCGGGCTGCAGATGGTGTCGGAGCGGCCGCTCGACGAGGTGTCCATCGACGCGATCGCCGAGGTCGCCGGTGTGTCGCGCGCACTGCTGTTTCACTACTTCGCGTCGAAGCAGGAGTTTCACGTCGCCATCGCGAAGGCGCAGGGCGAGGAGATGTTGCGGCTGACAGCGCCCGACGAGACCCTCGACGATCCGCTCGCCATCCTGTGGAGCTCGTTGTCAGCGTTCGTCGACTACGTCAGCGAGCATCGCAGCGCCTACACCGCATTCCTGCGCGGCGCGTCGAGTACCGATCCGGCGATGCGCGCCGTGATCGACGGCACCAGGGCGGTGATGGCCGAGCGCATCCTCGATCACGCGCCTGCGCTCGGCGTCGAGGTCACCCCGGCGGTCCGACTGGCGACATTCGGGTGGATCGCCTTTGTCGAGGAGGTCACGATCGGCTGGCTCACCGACGGGGAGATCACCCGCGACCAACTGCTTGCCGTGATTTCCTCGTCCCTGCCTGCCCTTGTCACGACCCTCACCGATCTTCCGGCGCACTGAACCAGGCGTATCAGGGACCCCAGAAACCCCAGTTGCCGCCGGTCGGGTCTCCCGGGAACGGTGGCCGTTGACTCGGATCCGAGAGCCCTTGTGCGCGTCGGAATTCACGAAACTCCCGAGCCTGCCTGCACGCCCGTCGGTACATCAGAGCCAAGGGCGTCAAGACGACGACGAGCACTGCTACAACTATCAGACCGGCCATGACTACTGATGATCCGCCGACGTCGGTGCAGGTGGAAGGCCTGCGTCGTGCGTTCGTCGTACGGGAATCCTCGGGGATCAGCCGGTTCGACGCCGCATCTCGCGGAGCAGGGCAGCGGTCGCCGGTGACGGGGGTTCGCGCCAGATGATGCCGAGCGTGGATCGCGCGGCAGGGTCGGTGATCGGCAGGCTGACGGTGTCTCGCCACGAGGCTGCGGTGCTCTCGCTGAGTACGGCGACGCCGAGCCCGCGCGTGGTCAGCATGTGCGCAAGTGACGGCGTTGCGACCTCCCAGCGGGGAACCCGAGCGCCTCGCTCACGTGCCAGCAGGGCGTCGAGTGCTGTGCGGGCGCCGGTGCCGCGGGTGAGCGAGATGAGGTCGGCGCCTGCGATCTCCTCGGGTCCCACATCGGCACGCGTCGCCCACGGATGATCTCGCGCGACGACGGCGTGCAGCGCGTCGTCGACGATGATTGTGGTGTGCACGTGCTGGGGCGGCTCGCCCGACCACGCAGCGATCGCGACGTCGAGCTCGCCCGAGTGCACCCCGTCGATGAGCGTCGTCGAGATGGCTTCACGGACCGAGATGTCGACCCCGGGGTGATCGTGGTGCATGCTCGCGATGGCGTCGAAGATGGGCTGCCAGGTGAGTCCGCTCACGGTGCCTACCCGCAGTGTCCCTGTGGTGAGGCCGCGCAGATCGTCGGCCAGAGCGACGACCGCGTCGACTCCCTCGACTGCCCCGCGAATGGCGGGCAGTACTCGCTCTCCTTCGCTCGTCAACGTCACGCGTCGGGTGGTGCGCTGCAGCAGTGCGATCCCCAGTTCGTTCTCGAGCTTGCGAATCTGAGTGCTCACACCCGACTGGCTGATGTGCAGAGTCGACGCTGCAGCGGTGAACGATCCGGTGTTGACGACCGCGAGGAGGTAGCGGAGCTGATGCAGTTCCATGACTGGCAATGATAAATGCCATAAGAAATAGATGTTGGACAGATTAATCGCCGCCGAGCAGTCTGGAGTGCGAACACCCACTGACCGATGCTTCGAAAGGGAGAAGAGATGACTGTGGACACAACTGCGCAGGCCGATACGGCGATCACCAGGGATGCGGCGACAACCTACTTCGACGCATGGCGCGCAGGCGATTTCGACCGGTTGCGTTCGGTTCTCGCCCCCGACGTCGACTTCGTCGGTGTGATGGGGACGGCACGCGGAATCGACGAGTGCATTGCCGGTCTGCGCGGGATGTCGGAGCGCCTGATGCGCGATCTCGTCTTGCACGCGCGTGTTGTGGACGGTGCCGATGCGATCACGTGGTTCGACCTGGTCACCGACAACGCATCACTACCGACGGCGAACTGGAGTCACGTCGAGAACGGCCTGATCACGCGGATTCGCGTGACATTCGATCCGCGTCCGCTCTCGGAGAGCTGACCGCTCAGTCTTCCGCTGGGACCTATGTGAGTTTCCGACGTTGATCGACAAACGAGCGAGGGCCGCACCCG
>NZ_LZTC01000099.1:0-18869 GCF_001665905.1 Gordonia sp. 852002-50395_SCH5434458 | reverse complement strand
CCCTGTCCGCGGCCTGCTGACGACGAACCATCGAACACCTCCTGATAGAGGTGTTGCGACGACCAGTTGAATTCACCCTGCACTCCGCGGTCGGAGTGGTGAATCAGCCCGACCACGCCCTGGCCGGCACGCGACCGCGCCCACAACCCCATATCCAAGGCATCAAGGGCAAGGTTGGTGTGCATGGTGGTCGCCACCTGCCAGCCCACGACCATCCTTGAGAAGACGTCAACGATGAACGCGGCATACACCCACCCCGAGTGTGTGCGGATGTAGGTCAGGTCCGCCACCCACAGCGCGTTGGGCGCCGCCGCGGTGAACTGCCGTTCGACACGATCGGCCGGCTGCGGAGTTTCGGCCCCCTCGCTGTGCGTGGTCTTCCGCGTCTTGGATCTCGTTATCCCCTGCAGCCCATCAGCTTTCATCAACCGCTCGACGGTGCACCGGGCCACGCCGATACCCTTTCTGCGTAGTTCGGCGTGGACTTTGCGGGCACCGTAGACGTCGAGATTGTCGGCATGCACGGTGCGGATCTCACCGAGGATCTCGCGGTCACGGACCACCCGTGGCGCCTCGACTCGTCGAGAGCTCAGATGGGCTCGGACTGTGGACGGAGCGATCTGGGCGGCCGTATCTCTCAGGGCCGCGCAGATCGGATCGACTCCGTGTTCGTCGCGGAAAGCGGCGACGAACTCCACGATCAACGCTGTGGGCGGTCGATCTCCGCCGCAAAGAAAGCTGATGCCTGCTTCAAGATGGTGTTCGCCCGCCGCAACTCCCGGTTCTCCCGTTCCAGCTGCGCGATCCGCTCAGCCTCGCTGGTCGTGGTCCCCGGGCGGTCCCCGCCATCGATCTCGGCCTGCTTGACCCAGGTGCGAAGCGCCTCCGGGTGCACACCGAGTTGATCGCCGATCCGTTTGAGCGCCCCTGGTCGCGTGGCTGGGTCCTTGCGGGCCTCCACCGCCATCCGCGTCGCCCGCTCCTTCAGCTCAACGCTGTACTTCCGTGGTGCTGCCATGCTCTCCATCCTTCACAGATTCGAGAGCCTCCGACAAACCCGGGGCGTTTCACCGCCAGGTGACCGCCCGCCGAGTCACCCCAGATCACTCCACGGTGTGAGGGCATTGACAAAACCCCGCAGGCTGCGTGTATCGACAACAATCCATGCGTATACGTGCAAGTAATCTGCGTCACCTTTCGCGACTCTGAAACGAGCGGGCAGACACGCCCGACGGCCACGGCCACCAGTGACGGCCTGGTCAGAGCGATGGGAGCAGCACCATGACAGTTGTGGACAACACCGAGGTGGCAGACCTGCTACCTGCGGATACCGCGGTGGATCTCTACGTGGGTGGGCAGTGGCGCGCCGCTGCAGAAGGGGCGACGTTCGACGATCTGCATCCGGCGTCGGGACGGGTTCTGGCGCGGGTGGCGTCGGCGTCGGCAACCGACGTCGACGATGCGGTGGGCGCGGCGCGAGCTCAACTCGACGGCGAGTGGGGTGCCACACCCGGTGTGGTGTGCGGACAGATCCTGAGCCGCGTGGCCGAGCTGATCGAGCGCGACGCCGAGATTCTCGCCCGACTCGAAGCCCTCGACGTCGGCAAGCCGGTGGGACAGCCAGGGATGCTCGACGTCCCCAACGCCGCCGCCACGTTCCGGCACTTCGCCGGGTGGGCCGACAAGATCACGGGCCAGACGATTCCTACCGCGGGCTATTTCGGGCAGCCGACACTCTCGTACACGGTTCGGGAGCCGGTCGGTGTGATCGGCGCGATCATCCCGTGGAACACCCCGCTGATGATCGCCGCTTGGAAACTCGCGCCTGCACTGGCGGCCGGCAACACGGTGGTGGTCAAACCGCCCGAGGACGCTCCCCTGTCAATCCTGCACCTGGCACGGTTGCTGCAGGAAGCGGGACTCCCCGACGGAGTCGTGAACGTCGTTCCGGGACTGGGCCACATCACCGGTGACGCTCTGGTGCGCCATCCCGACGTGGACAAGATCAGCTTCACCGGAAGCCCACGCGTCGGGAAGATCATCGGCGCGATCGCCGCCGAGACCTTCAAGCGTGTGACCCTGGAACTGGGTGGCAAGTCGCCCCAGATCATCCTGGCTGACGCCGACGTCGACGCCGCGATCAACGGTACAGCCATGGGTCTGTTCTTCAACCAAGGCGAGGTGTGTGCTGCGGGAACCCGTGTGCTGGTTCACCGTTCGCTGTACGACCAGGTAGTCGACGGACTCGCTGCGGCGGCGACGGCGCAGGTACTCGGCGACCCACTCGCGGAGACCACCACCATGGGCGCACTGGTCAACGCGACGCAGCGCGACACCGTACTCGGCTACATCGAGGCCGGTAAGCGAGAAGGTGCGCGCGTGGTGGCCGGCGGTGGCGCACCTGAGGGCAGCGGATTCTTCGTGCAGCCCACCATCTTTGCCGACGCCACCAACGACATGACCATCGCCCGCGAGGAGATCTTCGGCCCTGTCGGCACCGTCATACCGTTCGACGACGTCGAGGAAGCCATCGCCATCGCCAACGACAGCCAGTACGGCCTGGCCGCCAGCATCTGGACCCGTGACATCTCCTACGGCCACACCCTGGCGGGCAAGGTGCGCGCGGGAGCTGTGTGGGTCAACGGCTGGGCGGCCATCGATCCCGCACTGCCCTGGGGCGGCATGAAGACCAGCGGCGTCGGGCGTGAGCTCGGTTGGGCCGGAATCGAAGCCAATACTGAAGAGAAGGTTGTGACCGTCGTCTTGTGACGACAGCCACCAGAGAGGACAGAACTTCATGAAGACTCAAGCAGCGGTTCTCTGGGAACCCGGACAGCCATGGCAGATCGAGGAATTGGAACTCGATGCGCCGAAATACGGTGAGGTGAAGGTAGAACTCGCCGCGTCGGGGATGTGTCATTCCGACGAGCATGTTCGCGATGGCAGCGTTCCGGTTGGCCTGTACCCGTACATCGGCGGCCATGAGGGTGCTGGTGTGGTCACCGAGATCGGACCCGGCGTCACCACCGTCGAGGTGGGTGATCACGTGGCTCTCGGCTTCATCCCGGCGTGTGGCCGCTGTCCGTCGTGTGCGACCGGAAAATCGAGCATCTGCGACCTGGGCGCCAATCTGCTTGCCGGAGTGCAGATCTCCGACGGCACGTCCCGCCACCACATCAACGGCAAAGACGCCGGCCTGATGTGTTTGCTGGGCACCTTTGCTCCCGTCACCGTGGTCAACGAGGCATCCTGCGTCAAACTGACCAAGGACATCCCATTGGACAAGGCCGCGCTTGTGGGCTGCGGTGTGACGACCGGCTGGGGCTCGTCGGTCTACGCGGCCGAGGTGTCGGCCGGTGAGACCGTGGTGGTGCTCGGCATGGGTGGCGTGGGCTGCGGTGCGGTGCAGGGCGCGGCTCTCGCGGGCGCCCGCCACGTCGTGCTGGTGGACCCCTCCCCGTTCAAACGGGACCAGGCCAAGGTCTTCGGCGCCACGCACGCGGTGGCGACCATCGACGAGGCCCTCGAGTTGCTCCAGGACATCACCTGGGGCCAGTTGGCCGACAAAGTTCTGATCACCGTGGACGTGGCCGACGGTAAGCTCATCGCACCCGCGATGAGCCTGGTCGCCAAGGGCGGTGTCTGCGTACAGGTTTCGGTCGGTGACATCACATCGACAGATGTGTCGCTGAGCCTGTTCGACCTGACGGCGATGCGCAAGACACTCAAGGGTGCATGGTTCGGAAATGCCAACATCCGCTTCGACATCCCGCACCTGCTCCGGCTGTACATGGAAGGGCATCTCAAGCTGGACGAGATGATCACCCGGACCTACTCGCTGGACCAGGTCAACGACGGGTATGAGGCGATGCGCAACGCAGAGAACGTGCGCGGCGTCATCATGTACTGACACCCGACGCAAACACCGCGAGGTGGTATCCGTACTCCGGATACCACCTCGCGGCGTTTCTACTGCTCCCGATACTCGCGCGGGCTGACACCGTACGTCGACTTGAAGAGACGTGAGAAGTGCGCGGCGTCCACCAATCCGTGTGCCGCACAGATAGATCCGATACTTCGATGCAGCTGCGCCGGATCCCGCAGATCCTGACGTGATCGCTCGAGGCGTCGTGCCCGGATGTACCCCGACACCGTGTGGCCGTCGCCGGCGAACAGCTTCTGCAGATATCTCAGGGACACATGGTGATACGCGGCCACCGATGCCGGCGACAGGTCGACATCGGCCAGGTGCGCATCGATGTACGTGCGCGCGGAAATCAGCACGGTCTCCCCCGTGCCGACGATGCCGTCGGGTGCGGCACCGCGGAGTGCGGCACTCACCAGATCTGCGACGGCGTCACTGACCAGCGAGGTGGACACCTCGGCGGCACCGGTCGCCTCCGCATGCAGCGAGTGGAGGACCGGACAAAGCAGTGCGCCGACGCCCGACGACGACCCGATGCGTCGAGCGGTCCCTTCCCGCACCTCCGTCTCGGTGATCCGGAGTGCGGACCGTGGCATCACGGCCACGAGCAGATCGAATGACTCGGCGAAGCGTAGATCGTAGGGTTCGCTGGTGTCATAGACGACGATGTCCCCGGCGCCCAAGGCCACCTCGCGTCCCCGCTGCGTGACCGTCGACGATCCGCTCAGCTGCAATGCCACCTTGATGACGCCGGGATCCGCCACTCGTATGGTGGCCGACGTCCGCGCGACACGCAGATGCTGCCCTTCCACCTCGGAGAGGTGCAGGTCGCCGAGTGTCCGAGTGTGCAGTCCACCGGAGAAGCCGTTTCCACGCCCACTCAGCGGTCTCGCGTCGAGGGGCACGAAGGCTTTCGAGATGGCCTCACGCCACTCCTCGAATCCGAGTTCGTCTGCGCCAGAGACGACCTCGTCGTCGACGATGTCTGTGCCACTGCCCATCGCGTCAGTCCTTGGGTCGGTTGTCCACCAATCGTCGTGCCTTGCCGGTGGACCGGGTGAGGGTGCCGGGTTCGGCGATCTCCACATCGACCGTAACGCCGATGCGGTCCTTGATGAGCTTCTTCAGCGAACCGGCGGCCACCTGATCGTGCTCGCGGGAGATCTCGGGGCGGTATTCGACGTGCACCGTCATCTTGTCCATGCGTCCCGGACGTTCCAGCACACACTGGAATTGCGGTGCGAGCGTGGGGATCGAGAGGATGAGCTCCTCGATCTGGGTGGGGAACAGATTGACCCCGCGCAGAATGATCATGTCATCGGTGCGTCCGGTGACCTTCTGGATGCGCCGCATGCTTCGGGCGCTGCCAGGGAGCAGACGGGTGAGGTCGCGGGTGCGGTAACGGATGATCGGCATGGCTTCCTTGGTGAGTGAGGTGAAGACGAGTTCACCTTCCTCGCCGTCGGGCAAGACCTCACCGGTCATCGGGTCGATGACCTCCGGGTAGAAGTGGTCCTCCCAGATGTGCAGTCCGTCTTTGGTTTCCACACATTCTTGGGCCACACCCGGACCCATGACCTCGGAGAGGCCGTAGATGTCGACGGCGTCCATGTTCAGCTGCTGCTCGATTTCTCGGCGCATCTGCTCGCTCCAAGGCTCGGCGCCGAAGATGCCGGTACGCAGCGAGGTCGACGCGGGGTCGATGCCCTTGGTGATCATCGCGTCCACCATGGTCAACATGTAGGACGGGGTGACCATGATGGCGTCGGGTTTGAAATCCTCTATCAACTGGAGCTGGCGTTCGGTCATGCCACCCGACATCGGAATCACCGTGCAGCCCAGTCGTTCTGCGCCGTAGTGCGCGCCCAGACCTCCGGTGAACAGGCCGTAGCCGTAGGCGACGTGCACCTTGTCGCCGGGACGGACTCCACCGGCTCGCAAGCTTCGTGCGACCAGATCGGCCCAGTTGTTCAGATCGTTCTCGGTATAGCCCACCACCGTGGGACGACCGGTGGTCCCCGACGACGCATGGATGCGCGACACTTTGTCCTGCGGTACCGCGAACATTCCGAACGGGTAGTTCTCCCGCAGATCCGCTTTGGCCGTGAACGGGAACTGGGACAGATCGCCGAGATCGTTGAGATCCTGCGGGTGAACCCCCCTCTCGTCGAAGGCTTTCCGGTAGTGATCGACGTTGTCGTAGGCATGCTGCAACGACCATTTGAGCCGACTCAACTGCAACTCGGAGATCTGATCGCGCGAGGCGAACTCGATGTCTCCGACGCGAGGGTCGCCGGTCGGGCTGGACAGAGTGCTTGTCATGGTGGTGCTCCGGTATTCGGCTCGGGTGGGATGTCGGTGGATCAGACGTCGAAGTCGACGACGACGGACTCGCTGGTCGGGAAGGTCTGGCAGGTCAAGACGAACCCGGCCTCCACCTCGGAGTCCTCGAGGGCGTAGTTGCGCTGCATGTCGGCGGTGCCGCAGGTGAGTTTGGCGCGGCAGGTGCCGCAGACACCGCCCTTGCAGGCGAAAGGAAGGTCGGAGCGAATCTTCTCTCCGGCGTCGAGGATCGTTTCGGCGCGCGGCAGCGTGCCGGTCACCGACCGCCCGTCGAGGATGATGGTCACTTCGCTGGTTGGTCCGGTCGCTCCCGGCTCCGGATGCGTCTCGATCTGTGGCGGCGCGGCCTCCACGTAGAACAGCTCGAAGTGGATGCGCTCGGACGCAACGCCCCGCGATGTCAGAACCGCTTTGGCGTCCTCCACCATGCCGAGTGGACCGCAGAGCCAGAAGTGATCGATGTCGGCGGTGGGCACCACCGTTTCCAGGATCTCCGAGAGTCGGTTGTGATCCAAACGGCCACTGAACAATTCCACTTCGCGTGGTTCCCGCGACAGCACGTGGATCACGTCCAGACGTGCGCCGTAGGTGTCCTTGAGATCGGCCAGTTCGTCGGCGAACATCACCGAACGCGTGCGGCGATTGGCGTAGATCAGGGTCACCTCGGCGTCGGGGTTCTCCAGCATCGATGACGCGATCGACAGCATCGGGGTGATACCCGACCCGGCCGCGATGCACAGGTGACGGCCGCCAGCGGACGGGTCGGCGTGGAATGTGCCGGTGGGCGACTGTACCTCGATCCGATCCCCTGGCCGCACGTCGTGCACCAGCCAGCTGGAGAAGAGTCCGCCCGACACCTCGCGCACACCGACACGTGGCGCCGATCCGGCCGGGGCGCAGATCGAATAGCTACGACGATGCTCGTAGCCGTCGACGGTCCGCCGCAACGTGAGCGACTGCCCGGGCCGGAAGTCGAACTCGGACGACAGGTGATCCGGCACATCGAATCGCACGGCAACCGCGTCGTCGCAGAGGGATTCGACCTCGGAGACGGTGAGCGTGTGGAATCCGCGATTGCGCGCGTTGGGGGTGATCGGCACCGCGGTGGTGACTTCGGCGGTGGGGCTGCTGGTCACGTCAGATCTCCTTCACGTGATCGAAGGGTTCGCCGCAGGCGGTGCACCGATAGTGCGCCTTGCAGAGCGTGGCGCCGAACTCCGAAACGAGTTGGGTGTTCTCCGAACGGCATTGAGGGCAGATGACAGCGCGAGGGCGGATGGTCAGGGTGAGCGGAATCGGACCCGACGTCCGGCGCGGTGCCGGTCCGGGCGGCGAGTAGCCGGCCTCGACCAATTTTCGACGACCAGCATCGGTGATCCAGTCGGTACTCCAGGCAGGCTGCAGGCTGGTACGGATCTCGACGTCGTCGAATCCGTTGCGCGCCAGCGCGGCGGTGATGTCGTCGCGAATGGTGGCCATCGCGGGGCATCCGGAGTAGGTCGGGGTGATGGTGACGGTGACCGCATCATCGTGCTGCGTGACCTCTCGGATGATCCCGAGGTCGTCCAAGGTCACCATCGGCATCTCGGGGTCAAGAACCTCGGACACGATGTCGAGCGCGGAAACAGCTGTGGCAAAACGCATCTCACCAGACCCCTTCCGGATGAGCGCGAGCCACGCTCTGCATCTCGGCGAGTATGTAGCCCATGTATTCGGTGTGGAGGCCGGCACGTCCCGCACGACCACCCACGCGCCCGACATGTGGACCCTCCGGCACCTGTACTTCTGCGGCTCGCAGGACCTGCTCGAGCACGTGATCGAATTCGTCGCGCACGTCCGCCGGATTCACGCCGACACCAGCCGCGGCCATCTCGAGTTCGACGGGATCGGCGATGAACAATTCGTCGACGTAGGGCCATACCTGCCGCAAGCCAGCGATGAGCCGACGACGGGACTCCGCGGTACCGCAGCCCAGGGTCACCACCCAGCGGGCCGCGTAATCGCGGTGATAGGTGAGCTCCTTCACGCCCTTGTCGGCGACGGCGGCAAGCACCGGATCGCGGGAGGACCGCAACCGGTCGAACACTGCGAGGCGCCAGGTGGAGAAGATGAGCAGGCGCGCAACGGTTGTCGCGAAGTCACCGTTGTCCAGTTCTGTGAGATGCACACTGCGGAAATGTGTCTCATCGCGAAAGAACGCCAATGCGTCCTCGGCCGGAACCGGAGAGGTGTCGGAGATCGGCGGGGTGAGCGTCGGGTCCGCCGCGGCGGCACGGGCCAGCAGCAACCGCGCCTGACCGAGGAGGTCCAGGCCGGTGTTGGCCAGAGCGACTTCTTCTTCGAGTTCCGGTGCGCGCGTGTTCCATTCGGCCAGACGCTGTGCGCTGATGAGGGCATCGTCGCCCAGCATCATGCAGTAGATTCCCAGGGCTGTCGGGTCGACGTCGGCGGGCACTGTGGTGTCGACGCCCGCCAGCGGATCGTCGAAGCTGGTGCCAAAGGCCCACTGCCCGTGGGTCTCTTCGTCGGCAAGGCCGTGGTAGGCGTTGTCCTGTTCGGCTGTGTCGGTCATGGTCTCACTCACATGTGCGGGACGTTGTCGGGAATGTCGTAGAAGGTGGGATGGCGGTACACCTTGTCGCCGCTGGGTGCGAAAAACGGGTCCTTCTCCGACGGGCTGGTGGCCACGATGTCATCGGAACGGACGGCCCAGATGCTGACACCCTCGTTGCGTCGGGTGTAGACGTCGCGGGCGTGACGCAACGCCATCTCGTCGTCGGCAGCACGCAGCGACCCCACGTGAACGTGGTTCAGGCCGCGCTTGCCGCGGACGAACACCTCGTACAACGGCCACTCTGCCTTGATCTCACTCATGCGTTCTTCTCCTGTTCACGGGCGGCGAATGCGGTGGCTGCCTCACGCACCCACGCCCCGTCCTCATGTGCGGCACGACGCCGCGCGATGCGTTCGAAGTTCATGGCGCCGTTGCCTTTCACGACCTCCATGAACTCGCTCCAGTCCGGCTCACCGAAGTCGTAGTGGCCGCGCTCCTCGTTCCACTTCAGATCCGGGTCCGGGAAGGTGACGCCCAATGCCTCCGCCTGCGGAATGCTCATGTCCACGAACTTCTGACGCAGGTCGTCGTTGGTGTTGCGCTTGATGCCCCAAGCCATCGACTGCTCGGTGTTGGGCGAATTGTCGTCGGGCGGTCCGAACATCATCAGGGCGGGCCACCAGAACCGATTGACCGACTCCTGGACCATGGCCCGCTGCTCGTCGGTGCCGCGCATCATGGTGGTCAGCAGCTCGTAGCCCTGGCGTTGATGAAACGACTCCTCCTTGCACACCCGGATCATGGCGCGGCCGTAGGGTCCAAAAGAGCTGCGGCACAGGGGCACCTGATTGCAGATGGCCGCGCCGTCGACGAGCCAGCCGATGGTGCCCACGTCTGCGTAGGTGGGTGTGGGGTAGTTGAAGATCGACGAGTACTTCTGCCGTCCGGAGATCAGCTTCTCGGTGAGGTCTGTGCGGTCGGCGCCCAGGGTTTCGGCCGCCGAGTACAGGTAGAGGCCGTGGCCGGCTTCGTCCTGAACCTTGGCCATCAAGATGGCCTTGCGACGCAACGACGGCGCGCGGGTGAGCCAGTTCCCTTCCGGCTGCATACCGATGATCTCCGAGTGCGCGTGCTGAGCGATCTGACGGATCAGGGTCTTGCGGTACCCCTCGGGCATCCAGTCGCGGGGCTCAACCCGTTGCTCATGGGCGATGGTTGCGTCGAACAGGTCCTGGAGGTCGTCGGGTGCATCAGCGCTTGTGGCACTTGACGTAGTCATCGTTCCTACTTTCGATACCGAATGATCGGTCGGTTATTAGTATCGCGCAGAGTGATCCGGAACACAAGTATTCGGGAGGATCTGCTGTCTGAGATCAGTGACCGGTGAAGGTCGGCGCTTGCTTGGCCAGGAAGGCCGCGACGGCAGCCTTGTGGTCGACGGTGGCGCCCAGCGCGAGCTGCGCGGCGGACTCCCGGTCGAGAGCGTCGCGGAGACCGGCCGACGACGCTGCGACCAGCGCCTTCACCTGCTCGTAGGCGAGGGTCGGGCCCTGTGCCAGTCGGCGGGCGATATCCCGGGCGGTCGAGTCGACCTCGTCGTCGGCGACGACTCGATGCGCCAGTCCCCACGCGGCGGCCTGCTGCGCGTCGATCTTGTCACCGAGCAGGAGAAGCGCGGTGGCGCGGCTCGGACCCACCGCGGCCACGAGCGTGTGACTGAGTCCGGAGTCGGCGGCGAGCCCGATGCCGGTGAAAGCGGTGCCGAAGGAGGTCCGCTCCCCCACCACGCGGATGTCGGCCGCGAGTGCGATCCCGAAGCCCGCGCCCACGCAGGCACCGCGAATTCCGGTCACCACGGGCACGCGCACCGAAGACAGCGCGCGGATCAGCGGGTTGTAGTGCTCGTCGACGGTGGACATCGCGGTGGACGGATCGGCGTCGAGGGCTGCGACGTGCTCACCGAGGTCTTGCCCCACGCAGAAGTTCTTGCCCTCGGCGAGGATGAGGACGGCGCGCACGGCGGGGTTCTCGGCGACCGCGGTCACCGCGTTCAGGAAGTCCACCTTGGTGGTGACGTCGAGTGCGTTGTGCGCCTTCGCCCGCGCAAGAGTGATGGTCGCGAGGCCGTCGTCGACGGTGGTGGTGACGGTCATGAGGCACCTTCTGTCCAGTCATAGAATCCGTGTCTGGTCTTGCGGCCCAGTTCTCCTCGGGAGACCTTGTCGCGCAGGAGTTGTGGTGGGGTGAAGCGCTCGCCGAGTTCGTTCGCCAGATGCTCCGCGATCGCCAGCCGCACGTCGAGACCCACCAGGTCGGTTGATCGGAGCGGTCCCATCGGGTGGCGATATCCGAGTTCCATGGCGCGGTCGATGTCGGCGGGCGAGGCTACGCCCTCCTCGACCATCCGGATGGCCTCCAGGCCCAGGCACACGCCGAGGCGGCTGGTGGCGAATCCCGGTGCGTCGTTGACGATCACCGCCGTCTTGCCGAGGAGTTCCACCCAGGACGCCACGGCGTCGACGGTCGCGGTATCGGTTTGTGTCGATCGCACGATCTCGACCAACGACGACGCCGGAACCGGATTGAAGAAGTGCATTCCCAGGAATCGACCCGGATTGCCCAGTGCCTCGCCGAGCCCCGCGATCGAGAGCGAACTGGTGTTGGAGGCGATGACCGTGGTGTCGGCGACGATCTTCTGGCGGCGGTGAGCACAGCGACCTTGAGTTCCGGCTTCTCCGGCACGGCTTCGATGACCAGACCGGAGTCCGACGGGATGGCGTCGACCGACCCGACGACCGACACACGTGCGGCGATCTCGTCCGGATCGGCGTCGCCGAGCTTGCCGCGCTCATGCGCCCGCGCAAGGCCGTCGACGACCCGTGTGCGGGCAGCGTCGGGATCATGACTCTCCGCTACGGTCACCGCTGAACCCGCGGTGGCGAAGACCTGGGCGATCCCTGCGCCCATGCGTCCGCCGCCGATCACCGACACGGTTGTGGGGGTGGTGCTCATCGTTTCCTCTCCAAAAAGGCTGTCATGCGGTCTCGTTTGTCGTCGGTCTCGAACAGCACGGCCTGTGCGATGTCGTCGACCCAGGGTTGGCTTCCCGGGGCGTCGACGATGGTTTTCATCAGTCGTAGCGCCAGGGCGGACTGCTTGGCGATCCGGTCGATCACGGTGTGCGCCTCGGCGAGTGGGTCGTCGGCGATCGACATCACCAGGCCGCATCTGAGTGCGGCGTCGGCGTCCAGGATTCGTCCGGCCAGGAGGATTTGCTTGGCCACCGACGCGCCCACCAACTCTGGGAGCCGATAAGTGCCGCCGGCCGCGGCCAAGATACCGAGACCTGGCTCGGGGTTGCCGAAACGGGCCGTGGGTGCGGCGATGCGGATGTCGCATGCGTAGGCGAGTTCGGCGCCGCCGCCGAGCGCGAATCCACTGATCGCCCCCACGGTGGGTACAGGAAGTCTGGCGACGCGATCGAACAGGGTGCGATTGATGCCCGCGAGCGCCTCGGCTCGGCCACGCTCGCGGAGTTCGGCGATGTCGGCACCACCTGCGAAGTGATCACCGCGGCCGGTCAGCAGCACCGGCTTCGGCGCGGCCTCAACACGCGCGCATGCCTCGTGCAATTGACCGATCATCGCCGCGTTGATGGCGTTGCGTTGAGCGGGTCGATCGAGCGTCAGGACGTAGCGGTCGCCTGCGTCGTCGAGCTGGATCGTGTCTGCGGTCACACCTACATTAATAACCGACCGAATAGTCGGTTGCAAGTGTGGACTTTGTTCTCTTGCCGATTCTGCGGAGACTGCTGCAAAGATGGATTGCATGGCATCGACACCCGTCATTCGCAAGACCGGACGTCCTGGACGGCCCGGCTACGACCTCGACTCGCTGCTCGCGGTTGCCGTCAAGGTGTTCAACGACAAGGGATACGACGGCACCAGCATGGATGTGCTGGCCGACCGTCTGGGCATCAGCAAGTCGTCGATCTATCACCACGTCTCGGGCAAACAGGAACTGCTGGAGTTGGCACTCAACCGCGCGCTCAACGCGCTCTTCGCCGTGACCACCGAAGCCCAGGCCACCGAGGGCAAGTACATCGACCGGCTGGAATACCTGGTCAGGCGCAGTGTGGAGATCCTGGTCGCGGAGCTCCCGTACGTCACGCTGCTCCTGCGGGTACACGGAAACACCGCGGTGGAGCGCCGCGCCCTCGCCCGGCGCAAGGAGTTCGACGCCTTCGTCAGCAACCTCGTCGCATCTGCCGCCGACGAAGGCGAACTGCAGCCCGACGTCGACCCAGCGCTGGTCGCGCGACTGCTGTTCGGGACCGTGAACTCACTTATCGAGTGGTACCGCCCGAAGGCGGGAACCAGCGCCGACGATCTCGCCGACGCCGTGGTCGCCTTGACCTTCGACGGCCTTCGTCGCACCTAGAAATCGTCACGCCCTTGACAATGGTCTCCGGTTCCGGAGATGGTAATTACCGACCGAATGGACGGTAGACGGAGGCCTTTATGAACAACCTGCTGCAGAGTTACGCACAAGGACGCTGGTTCTCGGCGGACGACGGCGGCACCCCGTTGCTGTCGGCGGTCGACGGCCACGAGGTGGCACGCGTGTCGTCCGCCGGACTCGATCTGGGTGCCATGGTCCGCTACGCGCGCGAGGCCGGCGGCCCTGCACTGGCCGCCCTGACCTTCCACGAGCGTGCTGCTCTGCTCAAGCAACTCGGCCTCACGCTGATGGCGGGCAAGGACGAGTTCTACGAACTGTCCACCCATACCGGTGCCACCGTGCGGGATTCCGCAGTCGACATCGACGGCGGTTTCGGCACCATCCTCAGCTACGCGAGCAAGGCGCGTCGCGAATTGCCCAATGACACAGTCTTTCTCGACGGCGCCGCCGAACAGCTCGGAAAGAAGGGCACTTTCCTGGGTCAGCACATCTACACGTCCCGACGTGGCGTGGCGGTCCAGATCAACGCCTTCAACTTCCCGGTCTGGGGATTTCTCGAGAAGCTCGCACCGGCGTTCATCGCAGGCGTGCCGACGATCGTGAAGCCCGCCAGCCAGACTGCGTACCTCACCGAACGTGTCTTCCGTCGAATCGTCGAGAGCGGCATCTTGCCCGAGGGTTCCGTTCAATTGTTGTGCGGCAGTGCGCGTGACCTTCTCGATCACCTCGACGGCCAGGACTCGGTGGCGTTCACCGGGTCCGCCGACACCGCGGCAACGCTGCGCGCGCATCCCACCGTCGTATCCTCCGGCTTGCACTTCACCGCAGAGGCAGATTCGCTCAACGCCTCCATTCTGGGCACCGACGTCGGCGTCGACGATCCGGAGTTCGACCTCTACGTCAAGCAACTCGTCACCGAGATGACCGTGAAGGCCGGACAGAAGTGCACCGCGATTCGCCGCGCCTTTGTCCCCGAGTCACTGGTCGACGACGTGATCGCCGCGGCGTCGAAGCGATTGTCGGGGATCACCGTCGGCAATCCCGCCTCGGAGAACGTGCGAATGGGCGCCGTCGCCAGTATCGAACAGCGCGACGAGGTGCTGAAATCCCTTCGTGGACTGACCAAGTCGGCCCAGATCGTGTTCGGTGATCCCGACCACGTCGACGTCGTCGACGCTGATGCATCCAAGGGTGCCTTCCTGTCGCCGATCCTGCTGCGCTGCGACGACAAGACTGCGGACGAACCCCACGACATCGAGGCCTTCGGCCCCGTCTCGACGGTGATCGGTTACACCGACGCCGCCGACGTGATCGCACTGGTCGCGCGGGGCAAAGGCAGCCTGGTGGCCTCGTTGGTGACTAAGGATTCAGAGCTCGCCGGCGATGTCGTTCGCGGGCTCGCGCCCTATCACGGTCGTGTGCTGGTGCTCAACGAAGAGGACGCGCGAGAGTCCACCGGCCATGGGTCACCGCTTCCTGTCCTGGTTCACGGTGGTCCGGGCCGTGCAGGTGGCGGCGAAGAACTCGGCGGCATCCGTGGAGTTCTGCACCACATGCAGCGCACGGCCATCCAAGGCACACCGAATGTCCTGACTGCTGTCGGCAAGCGGTGGGTGCCCGGCTCCGACCGGATCGAGGGTGACACGCACCCGTTCCGAAAGAGCCTCGCGCAGTTGGTGATCGGCGACACGATCGTCGGTGGACCCCGTCAGGTCACGCTCGACGACATCGATCACTTCGCCGAATTCACCGGCGACACGTTCTACGCGCACACCGATCCGGAGGCCGCTGCCGCCAATCCCCTCTTCGGAGGCATCGTCGCACACGGCTACCTGGTGGTGTCGCTGGCTGCGGGGCTCTTCGTTGACCCGGCACCCGGTCCGGTACTGGCCAACTTCGGTGTCGACGGGCTGCGGTTCCTGACTCCGGTGAAGGCCGACGACAGCCTCACCGTCACGCTGACGGCGAAGCAGATCACACCCCGACAGAACGCCGACTATGGCGAGGTTCGGTGGGACGCCGTGGTCACCAACCAAGACGGCGCGCCCGTCGCCACGTATGACGTGCTGACGCTCGTCGCCAAGACCGACAAGGACCAAGGACTATGAGCATTCGAGTATGCGTCTGCTACGGACAGCCGACCAACCCCGCCGACTTCGATGAGCATTACGAGAAGGTCCACATTCCCCTCGCCAAAGCGGTGCCCGGTCTGACCGACTACACCTGGGGCAAGGTGTCGTCGATGGATGCCTCCGATCCGCCCTATTTCGCCATCGCCAGCCTGTATTTCGCTGACGAGGCGTCCATGAAGTCCGGGTTGCGCTCCGAAGAGATGAAGGCCGCGGCGGCAGACGTCGCGAACTTCGCCACCGGCGGTGTCACGATGTTCGTCCAGAATGAGGAATCGGTCCTGTCATGACCTCGACCAACACCGAGAGCTGCGCCGTCGCCCGAAAGATGTTCGACGCCGACACGGCATCGAAGGCGCTCGGTATCACGGTCGACGAGTTGCGGCCCGGCTTTGCCCGGACGTCGATGACCGTCACCGAGACGATGGTCAACGGCCACGGGATAACCCACGGCGGCTACGTCTTCATCGTGGCTGACACCGCCTTTGCCCTTGCGTGCAACAGCTACGACGACCCTGCTGTGGCGGCACGAGCCGATATCCGCTTCCTGCGGCCCACCCGGGTGGGAGATGTGCTCAGCGCGGAAGCCGTTGAGCGGCAACGCTTCGGCCGTAATGGCATTTACGACGTCACGGTCTACCGCGGTGACCAGGTTGTCGCGGAGTTCCGGGGCGACAGCCGCACTGTGGCGCCTCAATAGGGTTGCCGTGCAGGTGATCTGACCCGCGACAAAGGCCGCAGGTCTGGAAGGCCGGGGCACTCAATGGCTCCGGCCTTCCAGATTCTCGACGCGTTCAGGCCGTCGTTCCGCCGTCCGCGGTCACAATTGCTCCGTTGATGAACGACGCCGCATCCGACAGCAACCACGAGGTCAGTGCGGCCATTTCATCGGGGGTTCCATACCGTCCCAACGGGATCTGCGAGATGAGCTGAGCATGGACCTCGTCGGCGTGTCCGGGAGCCCACTGTTCCTCCAGGCTCGTGATCATTCGCGTTGCGATCTGACCGGGAGCAATTGCGTTGACACGCACCCCATGCGGACCGGCTTCGATGGCTGCGCTCCGCGTCAACCCGACCACCGCGTGTTTGCTGGCGACGTATGCCGACAACAACGGGACTCCACGAATGCCGGCCTGGCTGGCGGTGTTCACGATGGCACCATGGCCTTGGGCGTACAGGTGCGGCAACACGGCGCGCATACCGAGGTGGACACTGCCCGCGTTGATGGCGATTACACGGCGAATTCTGCGGGATCGCTGTTGTCGATGCTGGTTGCGCGGCCCTCGACACCCGCGTTGTTGTGGAGGTAGTCGATGTGGCCGAATCGACCGAGGGTGGCGTGCACGTAGGCCTCGACTCCGTCGGCCGATGACACATCCGCAGCGACCGGCAGGCAATCATCGCCGAGTTCTCCACCGAGTTCTTTCACCGAGGTCTCGTCGAGGTCGACCGCGCAGACCTGGAGGCCCCTGGCCATCAGTGCGCGGACGGTGGCCCTGAGGTGGGCCCTTCGTAGTGGTCCAGTTGTTGTGCGACTCTGTTGCCCGAGTGTTTGGGCAGGAAGAATCGACGACGACATGGCAGGTAGCAAGCGCCGGCGGCATACGCCGGATCAGATCATCCGCAAGCTGGCCGAGGGCAACAAGCTCCTCGGGACCGGGCAGGAGTTGGCTGAGGTGTGCCGGCATCTGGAGGTCACAGAGTCGACCTGGCATCGCTGGGTGGCCCAGTACGGGGGCATGAAGGCCAATGACGTCAAACGCCTCAAAGAACTCGAAGCTGAGAACGCTCGGCTCAAGAAGTTGGTCGCCAACCAGGCCCTCGATATCGACATGCTCAAGGAGGTTTCGTCGGGAAACTTCTGACCCCGAACCGCAAGCGCAGCGCCGTGACGATGCTGCGTGAGCGGTTCGGGGTATCTGAGCGGCGAGCATGTGCTGTGGTGGGCATCCACCGCTCCACGATGCGACTGCACCCAGCGCCGATCACCGCGGAGGAAGCCGAGCTGCGGTCCTGGCTACGTGGGTTTTCCACCGACCGGCCCCGCTGGGGCTGGCGACGCGCCGCGATCGCCGCGCGCAAAGCGGGCTTCACGGTCAACAACAAACGCATCCGCCGCCTGTGGCGCGAGGAGGGGCTGCGAGTTCCCCAGCGCCGCAGGAAGAAACGGCTCACCGGAATCGGGACCGCGGTTGGGGCGATGTGCCCAATCCGGCCGAACGTGATCTGGGCGATGGACTTCCAATTCGACACCACCGCCGACGGCCGAACCATCAAAATGCTCAACGTGATCGACGAGTTCACCCGCGAAGCCCTGGCGATCCACGTCGACCGCGTCATCAACGCCGATGGCGTGGTTGACGTTCTCGACCGCCTGGCCCTGATACATGGTCCACCGTGCTACGTGCGGTTCGACAACGGACCGGAATTCGTCGCTCACGCCGTCAACGACTGGTGCCGATTCAACGGCACCGGATCACTATTCATCGACCCCGGCTCCCCGTGGCAGAACGCCTGGATCGAATCGTTCAACGGCCGCCTGCGCGACGAGCTGCTCAACTCCTGGCGCTTTGACTCCCTGCGCGAAGCCCGGGTCATCATCGAAGACTGGAGGATCGACTACAACGCCAACCGACCCCATTCGGCCCACCACGGACTCACCCCCGCCGAGTTCGCCCTACAGTGGACCACGACCCACCAACCCCAAGCCGCATAGCGACTGGACCATCGAATGGGTCCCCCTCAGCCCCACTGGTGGTCGGGGCCGAGGAAGTCCGGCACCACAACAGTCCACCCTTGGTTGAGCAGGACTGCGATTTGCGGGACTTCGAGACTGGTGCCGCTCCGCAGCTGATACGACGGATCACATCTGGACGACAGGCTGTCGATCGCAGGTTGGTAGGACACAAGTTTTGGTGATCCGCTCGCGGTCAGTGGCTTGAGTAGCGTCGCGACAGCGGCTTGGCGGACACCCGAGGTATCGGTGCTGACGTACTGAATCTGGTATGCGACGAAAGGTAGTGGGACTCCGGCCAAGCCGACCTCGACCTGTCGACTCTGGGCCTGGTGCACGGATAGGTGACAGGGTTAGTCACGCGGCCTGAGGGGCCTCGTGGTTGATGATGGTCTCGAATTCAATGGGGGTCAATCTGCCGAGGCGGTCCTGTCGTCTGCGGCGGTGGTAGGTCCGTTCGATCCAGTGCACGATGGCGGCCCGGAGCTCGTCTCTGGTGGCCCAGGATCGACGGTCGAGGACGTTGTTCTGTAGCAGCGAGAAGAAGCTCTCCATCGCCGCGTTGTCACCACACGCACCGACCCTGCCCATCGACCCGAGCATGCCGTGCCGGGTGATGGCCTTCTGCATCTTCTTCGAACGAAATTGACCGGGCTCAACCAGTCGATGCAACACCGGCTTGTTGGAGCAACAATAGCTGCTCGTTGAAGGCCTCAGCGGGAG